>JAAUTF010000182.1 GCA_012031775.1 Candidatus Altimarinota bacterium
GGGCGGCACCGCGCAGCGAGAGCACCTTGGTGATCGCCGCCGTCAGCGTGGTCTTGCCGTGGTCGACGTGCCCGATCGTGCCGATGTTAATATGCGGTTTCGTGCGCTCGAATTTTTGCTTCGCCATGATATCGTATTCCTCCGTACGCCGACGCATTTAAGCGTACAACTACTGTTTACGAAGCCCACTAAGGCAGGCTGATGACTATTGTTTACTAAGCTGACCAGCGCGCGTAAAGCGCTGCCGGGAGGGTTCGCCGCGGCGAACGGTTGCAAGACAAGTTCACCAGCGGTGATTTCACCACCGCGCCCGTGCAGACTGTCGGCCAGCACATTAGCAAGTGTTAGCGCCGAGACATTTGTCGCATAGGCGCTGAGTAGCAGGCCACACGCATCATCGCTCAGCAGCGCAACACACTGCGCCATTAATGCGGGCAATTGCTCTGTGAGCCGCCAGATCTCGCCCTTCGGCCCACGTCCGAAGACCGGCGGGTCAAGCAAAATCAGATCATAGCGGCTGCCACGCCGGAACTCACGAGCGACAAATTTCCCCACATCATCGACAAACCAGCGAATAGAAGCGTCTAGCAAGTGGGAAGCTTGCTGATTTTCCTGTGCCCAGCGCACAGCCGGCTTGGAAGCATCCACATGAGAAACACGTGCACCGACCTGAGCTGCCCACAGGGAGCTCAGGCCGGTGTAGCCAAACAGCACTAATACATTTGGCTGAGGGCTAAGACGTGTGAGCTGCTGTCGAATCCACTCCCATTGGGCGCTATGCTCGGGAAAGACACCGGTATGTTTAAACGGTGTGAGCCGCGCCCAGAACGATAGATTGTGATAGTGCATCGGCCACGAATCAGGGAGCGGACGGCGCAGATGCCACTGACCAGGGCCATCCTCGCTTTTGCTACGTTGAAATCGAGCATCAGCGCGCTCCCATTCCCCTGCGGCAAGAGCAGGTGTCCAAATCGCCTGACTCTCTGGCCGCACCAAATAGTACTCACCGAAGCGCTCGAATTTCTGGCCATCGCCGGAGTCGAGTAGCTCGTAATCCTTCCATAGGGGCGGCGCAACCACTTGTAGGTTGCCGATGACCGGTTGTAGATACGTCATAATCGTTCCTGACGGCTACAACCGGCCATCGCGCCAGCGTGCCGTTTACTGGCCGCGCTTGGTGATAATCTCCTCGGCGAGATGGTTCGGCAAGGCCTCGTAGTGATCGAACTCCATCGACGACGTAGCACGGCCTTGCGTGGCTGAACGCAAGTCGGTGGTATACCCAAACATCGACGCCAGTGGAACCATCGCACGCACGATCTGCGCGTTACCACGAGCGTCCATACCTTCAACACGGCCACGGCGCGAGTTAAAATCGCCGAGCACAGTGCCTAGAAAATCCTCGGGTGTAGTCGTCTCAACCTTCATGATCGGTTCTAGCAACTGCGGACGCCCTTGCGCACACCGTCCTTCAGCGACATAGAAGCGGCGATCTTAAACGCCATTTCCGAGGAGTCAACCTCGTGGAAGGAACCGTCGTAGAGCGTGGCCTTAAGGTCTACCACCGGATAACCGGCGATCACACCCGTCTGCATTGCTTCCTTGACGCCGGCCTCCACCGCCGGAATATACTCGCGCGGAACAGAGCCGCCGACGATAGCATTGACGAATTCAAAGCCAGCACCAGGTGCTTGCGGCTCGAACTTGAGCTTTACGTGCGCATACTGGCCTTTACCACCAGTCTGGCGCACAAAACGCGTATCGATATCGGTCGGCATCGTAATCGTCTCACGATAAGATACCTGAGGCTTGCCCTGATTAGCCTCGACCTTATACTCGCGGCGCATACGATCGACGATCACTTCAAGGTGCAACTCACCCATACCTTTAATAATCGTCTGGGCCGTCTCCTGATTCGTATAGACACGAAACGTAGGATCTTCCTCAGAGAGACGGTTGAGCGCCATCGCCATCTTATCCTGATCGGCTTTAGTCTTCGGCTCGATCGCGAGCTCGACGACAGGCTCAGGAAAGCGAATACTTTCGAGCACGATCGGGCTGTCTGGATCACAAATTGTATCGCCGGTAAAGCTCTGCTTAGGCCCTACCATCGCGGCAATATCACCAGCGTAGACTGAGTCGATATCTTCACGATGATTGGCGTGCATTTGAAGGATACGACCAAGACGCTCGCGCTGGTTCCGCGTGGTGTTCAGCACGTAGGAACCCTTCTCAATCTTGCCCGAGTAGGCGCGAAAGTACGCCAGCTTGCCCACATATGGGTCGGCAACGATCTTGAAGACAAGGCCAGTAAAGGGCTCGTCGTCGCTGACGCGGCGAGTGAGTGGCTCCACTCCCTCATCGCCCAAGATTTCGCCGGGGCGAGTACCAAGGATTGCCGGACGATCGAGCGGCGAGGGTAGTAATTCGACCACCGAGTCAAGCAGCTTTTGCACACCCTTATTTTTCAGGGCCGCACCACAGAGCACCGGGATCAGCTTGCCCTCGATTGTCGCTTTGCGCAAGCCGCGGCGCAACTCGTCGATGCTCAACTCCTCACCCTCAAGGAAGAGCAGCGTCAACTCATCATCAGTCTCAGCGATCGCCTCAACGAGATCTGCACGCGCCTTCTCGGCCTGAGCGCGCATATGCTCAGGGATATCCTCTTCGCGAATATCCTTACCGAGATCATCATAATAAACGGTCGCCTTCATCGTGAAGAGATCGATCGTGCCTTTAAAAGTATCTTCGGCACCGATCGGCAACTGCACAACAGCCGGGCGTGCGCCAAGACGCTCGACGATCATATCGACGCAGCGCTGGAAATTAGCACCAGTTCGATCGAGCTTGTTGACAAAGCAGATCCGGGGCACGCTATATTTATCGGCCTGCCGCCAGACCGTCTCGGACTGCGGCTCAACACCGGCGACCCCGTCGAACACGACGACACCGCCATCGAGGACACGCAGCGAGCGCTCAACCTCAACTGTGAAGTCGACGTGGCCGGGAGTGTCGATGATATTAATACGATAATCAATATCATTCAGACGCCAGGAGGCTGTCGTCGCAGCAGCAGTAATAGTAATACCGCGCTCTTGCTCCTGTGGCATCCAGTCCATCGTTGCAGTACCCTCATGAACCTCACCGATCTTATATGTGCGACCGGTGTAGAACAGGATACGCTCGGTGGTAGTTGTCTTGCCCGCATCGATATGGGCAATAATACCGATATTTCGGATACGATCTAGATCTACCTGGCGTGGCATACTTTCGATTCTCCTACGCGTGTAGGGCGAGCGTTACCGCCGCCACTCCTACTTCCTCTCGCAAGGCCTATTTCGCTAGAGACGGCCGTAGTGCGCAAACGCACGATTAGCTTCGGCCATTTTATGCACATCATCTTTCCGCTTAATCGTCGAGCCTGTGTTGTTAAAGCATCGACGAGCTCTGCGGCGAGGCGCTCGTGCATGGGCGCCCGCTGCGGCTGCGTGCTGAGAGCAAAAGCCAACGCATCGCCAGCGCATAACGACGGTCGGACTTGACCTCGACCGGCACCTGGTAGGTAGCCCCGCCCACACGCTTCGGCTTCACCTCAATCGAGGGCTCGCGTTACGCAGAGCCTGCTCAAATACCTCCATCGGCGTGCGCTTCACACGATCTGCGGCCAAAATCCATCGCATCGTAGACGATGCGCTCGGCGAACGCTCTTTTTGCCGCGCTGCATGACCTTGTTGATAAACCGCTGGACAACTACGCTGGAATAGCGCGCGTCGGGCGGCGTCTCGCGTTTTTCGATATTTCCTCGACGGGGCATCGGTTTCCTCTTAGCAATGTTCAGAAAAGATTGTAAGCTGTCGTCAGGCTTGGCGGCTGCGCCGCCAAGCCTGACGACAGCAACCCCTTCCTAAAGCCTTAAACTCACTTTAGCGCTTCTTAGCGACCGGGGCGTTTTTCTTAGTGCCGTATTTCGAGCGCCCCTGCTTGCGGTTCGCCACGCCCTGCGTATCGAGCGTGCCACGGACGATATGGTAACGAACACCGGGCAGATCTTTTACACGACCGCCACGGATAAGCACGACCGAATGTTCCTGAAGGTTGTGGCCCTCGCCGGGAATATATGCCGTCACCTCGAGCTGATTCGAAAGACGCACACGGGCGATCTTACGCAGCGCCGAGTTCGGCTTCTTCGGCGTGACCGTCGCAACCTTAGTGCATACGCCACGCTTTTGCGGCGATCCTTTGCCACGCGTCAGCTTACCTTTCAACGAGTTGTAGGTAAAACGCAGCGCCGGTGCCTTTGTCTTCTTCACAACCTTCTTGCGCGGCTTTCGAACCAGTTGGTTGATTGTCGGCATCGCTCACAAACTCCTTAAATATCACCGAAAACAAGCTATCTTTAGAAAAGCGCTTAGTAAAGAGGAGGTTACTGCCGATGTCGGTGGCTACGCCGCCGACGCTGGCAGCAACCTCCCCTTCTGGCCCTGACCTGTGACAGAGCAACTAGTCTTAGACAAAAAATAATTCTAGGCTCTCAATCTGGTCACAGAAGATCTGCGCCTTAGAATGAGCCCGATTGCGTAACGCAACACAAATGTTGTGCGCCAGGACGCGCGATTAGGGAGTATACCATCCTGGTTACGGTTTGTCAAACCTGGGCAAAACATTATTTGAGGCGAGATTATGGGCCACACGAGTTGTCTCGGGAAGACGATATTTTGCTTTGTGCAGCGTAAAAACAAAATCGACGGCACTAGGACGATCCGAGATACGGTGGCCTGGGGAGATAGTAGACAGGGCGCGTGTTGTCGCGGGTACGTCAGCACGACACCGATGTGTTCGCCGCGATCGGTAAGCGCACCTGCGAGCCCTTTGTCGCTGGTAGCGAGGGGTGATGGCCAATAAGAAGCGACTTGGCGCAACCAATAGCGGGAATATCTACGAGCAGGCCAAGATGGCTGGCGATACCAAGACGCCGCGGGTGAGCGATACCCTGGCCATCGCAGATCAAAAGATCGGGAGGTTGGGCAAGCTGAGCAAGCGCGTCGAGTACGACGGGGATCTCGCGAAAAGAGAGCAAACCGGGCACATAAGGGAAAGGCGTCGGGGCGCGGACAAGGGCGTAGTCGAGCGGGCGCAACTCGGGGAATGAGAGCACCACAACAGCAGCACGCGCCGTAGTGCCCTCGTCTTCGAAGCCAACGTCGACGCCAGCCACACGGGTGACGGTGCCGAAATCGTCGGCGACAACTATCTTACTGCGCAACTCTTCCTGAAGCGCAATAGCAGCGGGGATGGTGGTAGGCCACATAGTGTTGAGGATTCAGGATTCATCCGAAGAAGTACTGAGAACTGAGAATCAAGGAACCTAGAGCACGTACTCTGCAGTTCAAGCAGTTGCAACTAATCGGAGTAGCGCTCTTCGCGCCAGGGATCGGCGTTGTTATTATAGCCATAGCGCTCCCAGAAGCCAAGCTTGTCGTGGGCGAGGAATTCGATACCGCGCAACCACTTCGCGCTCTTCCAAAAATATTTACCTGGTACGAGCAAACGCAGCGGGAAACCGTGATCCGGCGTTAACTCCTCGCCCTCGTATTTGTAGGCAAGCAGCGCTTCGTCGTGCATCAGAATTTCGAGCGGCATATTAGCGGTAAAGTTTTGCTCGCAGTGAGCTAGCACGAACTTCGCACTTGGTTTCAGCGCGGGAATGACCTGTAAAAAATCGCGAAAGCGCACGCCTTGCCACGTCGTATCGAGCTTGCTCCAGCGCGTCACGCAGTGAATGTCGGTGGTAAGGGTGACTGTAGGCAGCGCACGAAACTCGGCGAAGCCTAACGTTTGCGGCGCTTCGATCTCGCCCCAAACGCGCAGATCCCAGGTGTTTTCAAGATCGGTATAGCTTGGAACGTTGCCATAATGTAGTACAGGAAATTTTTCGGTGACATACTGGCCAGGCGGCACACGATCTTCCTTGCCGACCGGCGTACGATCGTGGCGGCTCTTGAAAGCGTCAAACATAAGTATATCCCTCAGCAACAATACGGCTCCTTACACCACACAGAGTACTTATTATAGCGCAGGCCGAGAGTGCAAGCTATGCTACAATAGCGGCGTTTTGCGGCCTAGCCCAACGTAGAGATAGGTTTCCTATTATGGATGAGCTTATCGCCCGAATGCAAGCCTCTATCGCGCAGCTTATTGATCTGCCGACGGGGCATGTGTTGGACAAGCTGCCGCTGCCTGCGCCCACCCCCGATACACCGCTTGCGCGCTACATCGACCATACCCTGCTTAAACCTGATGCCACTGCGGATCAGGTGCGACAACTCTGTGCTGAGGCCGTAAGTTACGGCTTTGCAAGCGTCTGTGTGAACCCACAGTTTGTGCCGCTCTGCGCAGTTGAATTGGCCGGCCAGGCACCGCTGATCTGCACGGTGATCGGCTTCCCGCTTGGTGCCAACCGTACGGCGACTAAAGTCGCCGAGGCGCAACTAGCCCTAGCCGAGGGCGCACACGAGCTCGATATGGTGATCAGCATTGGTGCGCTCAAAGCAGGCGACTTTCGCGCGGTCGCCGATGATATCGCTCAGGTGGTAGCTACTTGCCATAGCGGGCGGGGAGCGTGTAAGGTAATCATCGAGACCAGTTTGCTCAACGACGAAGAGAAAGTCGCAGCGAGCGTACTGGCCGCACAGGCTGGGGCCGATTTCGTCAAGACAAGCACCGGTTTCTCAGGTGGCGGCGCAACGGTTGCGGACATCACATTAATGCGGCGCACAGTCGGGACGGCGGTGGGCGTAAAAGCCTCGGGCGGCGTGCGCACACGCGAGGGCGCCCTGGCAATGATAGGGGCAGGAGCGACACGTATCGGAGCAAGCGCCGGGATCGCGATCGTCAGCGGCGCGGCGGGAACAGCTACTTATTAGTACGCTGAAGCGCACGTTCACCACTGGCAAGCACCGCATTGTGGCGGGCTGGAGCCCCTATACAACCCGCCACAAATTTTCGCCGACGTGTACTAGCCGTTAGATATGGTTCGCCAGTACGGTCACATACTGGCGAATGTCAGGTTTAGGCAAGGGTTTGTGATGGTCAGTAGTGGCGGCTTCGCCGCCACTACTGACCATCACAAACAGCTTTTTTTGAAACCTTGACTATGGCAATGAGTTGAGGAGGACGTTTTGAGCATTCTAATCGATAAAGACACGCGGCTGCTGGTGCAGGGTATCACCGGCAAAGAAGGCGAGTTTCACACGCGAGCGATGATCGACTTCGGTACAAATGTTGTAGCCGGTGTGGTTCCGGGCCGCGGCGGCCAGACAGCGATCGACGGCAAGGTTCCGGTATTCAATACAGTGCGCGAGGCGGTGGAACAGACAGGGGCGAACGTCTCGGTGATTTATGTACCGGCACCATTTGCGCCCGATGCGATTCGCGAGAGCGCTGCCGCCGGAATTCCGTTGGTGATCTGTATCACAGAGGGCATTCCAGCCAACGACATGGTAAGCACTTACGCCTTTGTGAAAGAGCAGGGCGCGCGCCTGATCGGTCCGAACTGCCCGGGCCTGCTTACGCCAGGCGCGGCGAAAGTCGGCATTATTCCCGGCAATATCACCAAACCCGGCCCGGTAGGTATTGTCTCGAAGTCGGGCACACTGACATATGAAGCCGTTGATGCGCTTACACGTATCGGGCTTGGCCAGAGCACGATCGTGGGTATTGGCGGCGATCCGATCATCGGCACAAGCTTTATCGATGTGCTGGAGATGTTCCAGGCCGACGCACAAACCGCAGCGCTCGTGCTGATCGGCGAGATCGGCGGCGACGCCGAGATCCAGGCAGCACGTTATATCAAAGACCACGTAACGAAGCCGGTGGTGAGCTTTATCGCTGGTCAGACGGCACCAGAAGGAAAACGGATGGGTCACGCCGGTGCGATCATCAGCGGCGGTGAGGGCACAGCACAAGAGAAAATCGCCGCGCTCGAGGCGGTTGGCGTGAAGGTTGCGCGGCTGCCGACAGATATTGCGCAGTTGGTAAAAGAGGCATTAGGGTAGGCGGCAGTACTGAGAACTAAGAACTGAGAGCGCAGAACACAGAACCTAGGAGCTTAGGAACGTAGAAACCGGGAAGTACAGAGCGCAGAACCTAGAAACCGAGAGCACAGAGTGCAGAGGGTGGGGCAAGGGGGTTTCGGCTTCTTGTTCTATGTTCTGCGTTCTGTGCTCTTAGTTTAGGGGGATGCGCATCTCGACGGTTGTCCCCTGGTTGGGTTCAGAGCGAATACGTAGTTCGGCGTTGATGAGGCGGGCGCGCTCTTTCATGTTGAGCAGGCCAAGGCTACCACGGGAGTTGTAAGTGCTCTCCACAACAGCGACATCGAAGCCATGGCCGCGATCGCGCACGCTGGCGATGAAATGATCCTCTTCGGTATAAAGATAGATCGTGATCTCCTCGGAGCGCGCATGTTTACGGGCATTATTAACCGCCTCTTGCACAATAATGAAGGTAGCGGCCTCGACCTCGTGGGGCAAGCGAGGCACATTCGATGGTGCCTCAAGGCGTAGACGCATGCCACTGCCCGATGGGTCGCGCCAGCGATCAACATACTGCTGCAAGGTCGTTAAGAGGCCTTGCGTCTCCAGGCCAAGCGGGCGCAGCTCGAAGAGCAAGGTACGGATATCATTCGTTGTCTTAGTAACGAGATCGGCCAGCACATTTAGCTCAGAGGGAACGCGCTCGGGCATCGCTTTAAACAGCTTCTTGATAAACTCGATATTCATCGCGATCGCGCTACACTCTGCGTCGGGCCATCGTGGAGATCGCGGGCGATGGCGTGGCGTACCTCTTCCTCTTTACTAAGCAGGCGGTCGCGTTCTGCTTTGAGGCTCTGGTAGAGACGGGCGTTTTCGATGGCGATACCGGCCTGCGCGGCAAGCGTCGTGAGCAACCGCATGTCTTGATCGGTGAAGTTCTGGCCGTGCTGTTTGTTCAGCAACTGCATCACCCCGATCACCCGATCTTTAAGGCGGATGGGCACGCAGAGGATGGAACGGGTGAGGAACTCGGCCTCGCGCCCGATCGCATCGTAGAAGCGTGCATCTTGCTCGACATCGTTGACAATCTGGCCAACGCCGTGGGTGACGACCCAACCAGCGATGCCACGGTCGGCGGGCATACGAAACTGCCGCTTCTCGCCGAGGATCTCCAGCACCAATTCGTTCGAGGAGTCGTCAAGTAAAAAAATCGAGCAGCGCTCTGCACCCACCACGCGTGGTGCGCGCAGCTTAATATCGTTGAGCAAGCTATTGAGATCGAGGTTAATGGTGAGCGACTGACCGATCTCATAGAGCAGGTGTAGCTCACGCAGATCGCGCTCGGCGCGGCGTAACATAGCGAGCTTGTCGGCCTCGCCGCCGATAGCGCGCACCAGTAAACCGAGCAAATCGCCATCGGTTTTAAGATCACCAGGAGCAGATTTTTCGCCGTTCGATTCGGCACCCACAAGATGCAGCAGACCAACGCCTTGACCGCCGCTCTGCAACGGAAGTTCAAGCAGATCCAGGCCATCACCGAGGGTATAATAGCCAACGATGGGCTCGCTGCCGCTCTCGCGGCGCGCAAAGCCAGTTCGCGCCTGATCGATGATCGAATGTGCCTCATCGCTGAGTGGGCCGTGGGTGAGCCGCACTGTCTCGCCATAGGGCGTTATGTAGAGCAATGCACCGGCGCGTGCGGGCCAGAACTGCACCAAGCGTTCAAGCGAAGCAGCGAGCAACTCGGCGACATCCTGATGGCCGCCGGCGATCA
>JAAUTF010000183.1 GCA_012031775.1 Candidatus Altimarinota bacterium
GCGATCGAGACCGATGCGGCCACCGTCGGTGTCTTGCCGATCGAGAATCTGCTCGAAGGTAGCGTCACGTTCACGCTCGACCTGCTGATCCACGAGACCGATCTGAAGATCGCGGGCGAGATCGTCATCCCGATCCGCCAATTCCTTGTCGCGCGCCCCGAGGTGCGTCTGCCCGAGGTGAAGGTGCTCTACGCCCACCCGCAGTCGCTCGGCCAGTGTCGCCGCTTCGTCGAGCGCTGTTTGCCCGGTGTCGCCACCGTCGCTTCGCTTTCCAATAGCGCTGCTCCCGCCGAAGCACTCGCCGACGAACGGCCCGCTGCGGCGATCAGCACCCTGCGCGCCGCCGAGATCACCGGTGCGAAGATTCTGGCCCGTGACATCGCCGACAATCTTGGCAATGTGACGCGTTTTGTTGTCATCGCGCAGCACGACGCGGCTGTCACCGGCGACGACAAGACCAGCTTCTGCTTCGGCTTTCGTGAGGATCGCGCCGGCTCGCTTGTCGGCATTCTGCAGGAGTTGGCCGATGAGCGCATCAATATGACCAAGCTTGAATCGCGGCCCTCGAAAGTGGTGCTCGGCCAATACATTTTCCTGATCGATATCAATGGCCACCGCGACGACCAGCACGTGCGCCGCGCGCTCGAGCGCATCGCCGCCAAAACCAGCTTCTTTAAAGTCTTTGGCAGCTATCCGCGTTGGCAACGGTGAGAACTCAGAATTCAGGAGTCAGGAGTCAGTCTGCGGGGATAAACCCCGCCCCAACGCACTGCGGCGCTGCGTCGGGGCGACCCTCGTGGTCGCCCGCGCTGAAGGGCGCAGGCACCAGGGCAACGTTCAGCATTCTGAATCCTGAATCCTGAATCCTAACTTCTACAAAAGGAATGTCTCTGTGCAACAGATCATACTCTACGATACAACATTGCGCGATGGCACGCAGCGTGAGGGGCTTTCGCTGTCCTGCGAAGATAAGCTGAAGATCGCGCGCGAGCTCGATGCGCTTGGCGTTCACTATATCGAGGGCGGCTGGCCTGGCTCGAACCCCAAAGACGCCGAGTTTTTCCAGCGTATCGGCGAGGCCCACCTGCGCCACGCCCGTGTTGCCGCTTTTGGCTCAACGCGCCACGCCTATAGACGCTGTGAAAACGACGCTAACATTCGTGCCCTGATGGATGCCAATACGCCGGTGGTCACGCTGGTGGGCAAAAGCTCGCTGCTGCACGTCGAGCAAGTGCTTGAGACCACGCCCACTGAGAATCTTGCCATGATCGGTGAGAGCGTCGCTTTTTTAAAGAGCGCGGCAAAGAGTTGATTTACGACGCCGAGCATTTCTTCGACGGTTACAAACTCAACGCTGCGTACGCGCTCGCAACGCTCCGTGCAGCTGCCGAAGCCGGTGCCGACTGGCTGGTGCTCTGCGATACCAATGGCGGTGCCTTGCCTGGCGAGATTGCCGAAGTGGTACGCTCCGTCAAACAGTTTCTGATCGCGGCACCCGACAATTCGCCATCTGCGATCTCCCATCTGCAATTAGGCATTCACACCCACAACGATGGCGCGCTAGCGGTTGCCAATGCTATGGCCGCCGTTCAGGAAGGGGCCATCCAGGTTCAGGGTACTATCAATGGCTATGGCGAGCGCTGCGGCAACATGGATCTCATCCCGTTGATCGCTAATTTGCAGCTCAAACTTGGCTACCGCTGCGTCGCTCCCGAGCAGTTGCGCCGTCTGAGCGAACTAGCACATACTGTCGCCGCCATCGCCAACCTCAACCCCGACACGCACGCGCCCTATGTCGGGCGCAGCGCGTTCGCCCACAAAGGCGGTATTCACGTCGCTGCTATCGCCAAGGCCGCAGAAAGTTACCAGCACATCGATCCCTCCCTTGTCGGCAACCAGAAGCGTGTTGTAGTTAGCGAACTCTCTGGGCGCGGCAACGTGCGCATGCGCGCCGACGAACTGCACCTTCGGCTCAACGGCAACGAGCGCGCTGTCCTGCAGCGTATCAAAGAGCTAGAGAACCACGGCTTTCAATTCGAGGCCGCTGAGGGTAGCTTCGAAATGCTCATCCGCCGCAGCGCCCCCGGCTACGAGCCGCCTTTTGTACTGCAAGATTTTACGGTTATCGGCGAGAAACGTGGCGACAACCAGATCGCTGCCCAGGCATCGGTAAAGGTGCGCGTCGCCGATACGATGATACACACCGCCGCCGAGGGCAACGGCCCCGTTGATGCGCTCGATCTCGCCATTCGTAAAGCATTACTGCCGCACTACCCCGCGCTTGCCGAGGTGCGCCTCGTCGATTATAAAGTTCGTATCATCGATGAACATCGCGGCACTGGCGCTACCACGCGCGTACTGATCGAAAGCGCACGCGGCGATGAGCGCTGGAGTACCATCGGTGCCTCGCCCAATATTATCGAAGCGAGCTACCAGGCCCTCTGGGATAGTCTGGAACTGCCGCTGCTGCGCGCCAGAGAGGCAGGATGGCAAAGTGAGCGCATGGCCGGATGATCTTTATGCAACCTGCAAGAAGCTGATGTGGCTTCCTGCCCTTCGTGCCTACAACATGCCCGGCCCACCGGATGACATAACAGAAACAGTGTGTCAATCGGTGCTCTACGATCATCACGCAGACCTTTGTGGTCTTACCTTAAAAAGGATCTTCATTCATGACAGCCCCCCAGACCCTCTTTGCCAAAGTATGGGACGCTCACGAAGTGCGCCCCGAGACTGCCGAGACCCCGGCGGTTCTGTATATCGATCTGCATCTTATCCACGAGGTTACCTCACCGCAGGCCTTCACCGAGCTGCGCGAGCGCGGCCTCAAGGTGCGTCGCCCCGATAAGACGATCGCGACGATGGATCATTCGACGCCGACGACGCCGCGAAATGCCCTCGGCATCATTCCGGTTATCGACGCTCAGGCTGCTGCCCAGCTTGGCCAGCTTGAGCGTAACTGCGCCGATTTCGGCATTCGCCTTTTTGCGCTTGGCACCGAAAACCAGGGTATCGTCCACGTTATCGGCCCCGAGCAGGGTCTTACGCAGCCCGGCATGACTATCGTCTGCGGCGATAGCCACACCAGTACGCACGGTGCCTTCGGCGCGCTTGCCTTCGGCATCGGCACCAGCGAGGTCGGCCATGTGCTCGCCACACAGTGCCTGCTTCAACGTCGCCCGCAAACCTGCGCTGTGCGCGTCGCTGGCCGCCTCGGCACAGGCGTTACCGCCAAAGATATCATCCTGGCCATTATCGCCAAATATGGCGTTGGCGGCGGCACCGGCTACGTCTTCGAGTATATGGGCGAGGCCATTCGCGCGCTCAGCATAGAAGAACGTATGACGATCTGCAACATGAGCATCGAGGGCGGCGCGCGCGCCGGCATGGTCGCCCCCGATACGACAACGTTTCAGTATGTCAGCGGTCGCCCGCACGCGCCGCAGGGTGCGGATTTTGAACGAGCTGTCGCCTATTGGAGCAGCCTGCCTAGTGATGCGGGTGCTGCCTTCGACAAAGAGATGACGCTCGATGCCGACGAGCTTACGCCGATGATTACGTACGGCACTAATCCTGGTATGGGCATGAAGATCACCGAGGCCGTGCCCGATCCGGCGCAGCTCAGCGACCATAACGCCCGCGTTGCGCTCGATAAGGCGCTGGCCTACATGGCGCTCCAACCTGGCAAGCCCTTGCTCGGCCACAAAGTCGATGTCGCCTTCCTCGGCAGCTGCACCAATAGCCGCATCAGCGATCTACGCGTGGCCGCCGATCTGCTCAAGGGCCGCAAAGTTGCCGAGGGTGTGCGCATGATGGTCGTGCCCGGTTCGCAACAGGTTAAGAAGCAGGCCGAAGCCGAAGGCCTCGATACGATCTTTCGTGCCGCCGGTGCCGAGTGGCGTGAAGCTGGTTGCTCATCTTGCCTCGGCATGAACGACGACCGTGTGCCCGCCGGTCAGTACTGCATCTCGACTTCGAACCGCAACTTCGAGGGCCGCCAGGGGCCAGGCGCGCGCACCTTCCTCGCTAGCCCGCTCACCGTCGTTGCTACCGCCGTTAGCGGCGTCGTCACCGACCCGCGCACGCTGCTGTAGGCATCGTATGCTGCGCCCTGCAGAAGGCGCTCAGGCACTCGTAAGGGCGCAACATGCTGCGCCCGAAATCCATCTCTATACAGAAACCAGAAGCGAAGAATGAAGCCAATCAACACCTTCAACGGCAAGATCGCCGCACTGCCCGTGCCCGATATCGACACCGACCGTATCGTGCCTGCGCGTTTTCTCAAGGTCACTTCGAAAGACGGCCTCGGCGAGGCGCTCTTCGCCGACTGGAAAGTGCGCGCCGATGGCACGCCTGACGCAGAGTTTCCACTTAACCGGCCTGAGACGCAGGGTGCTACCGTACTTATCGCCGGCGACAATTTCGGCTGTGGCAGCTCGCGTGAGCACGCGCCATGGGCGCTTCAGGCTGGTGGCTTCACCGCTGTGCTCGCCACCTCCTTCGCCAATATTTTTTACAGTAACGCGCTCAAAAATGGCCTACTGCCGATTATTATCGACCACGAGACCTACGAGCAGCTGGTCAGCTTGGCTGAAGAAGATCCCGAGACACAGCTCACCATCGATCTTGCAGCGCAGACGGTGACCCTCCCCGATGGTCGTGCCGTTCATTTTCCGATCGACGGCTTCTCCAAAGTTTGCTTGCTTAACGGCGTTGATCAGCTGGGCTACCTGGTTCAACAAGATGATGCCATCAGCGCCTACGAGCAACGCACTCCAGCACCGGTGAGCACCCTCACATAAGTAACCGCACCAACTTCTTCACAAACAAACGCCGATAGGGCATACCTGCCGGCGTTTGTTTGTGATATGCTGTCTGAGACGTAACCATACCCGTGCAGGCCCATCCTGCATCATGTGTATGTGAGGATAGTTTGCACGCTCCGCTCCCCTTTGGTTCCTTGATTCCTTGGTTCTTAATGCTTAGTTCTCGGTTCTGAGTTCTCGGTTCTTAATGCTTAGTTCTCGGTTCTGAGTTCTGAGTTCTGAGTTCTCGGTTCTGAGTTCTCGGTTCTGAGTTCTCGGTTCTATCAGGAATAGCATCTATGCAGACAAACGATACGCTCGGTTCACTATACACAGAGCCTGCCGACCCAGCCTGGGGCTGGCGCGATGTAGCTGCTGCACTGCTGTTTGCGCTTTTCGGCGGGATCGTCTTACTGATGCTATCCGCTTTTGCGGTAGCTAGCCTGGGCCTGCCCGAGGGCGAGGGGCTGACCTCGCCAATCGCCTTTGTTTTCGGCGCGGGTATTTATATGTTGCTGATCGTTGGCGTATACCTCTTTGCAGCGCGGCGTGCAGGCTGGCAGGCATTGGGTTTGGGCGGTACAGCGGCTATCAACTATTGGTTGGTACCACCGCTCTTTCTATTGGGGATGGGCGGCTTACTGCTGGCTAACGGTGCGATCGCCTTTTTCACCGGCTCCTTCGAGAATCCACAGGTCGAAGCGATTACCGGTGGCGGTGCGCTGAGCACTCGCGATTTTGTGCTGCTTTTTGTGCTGATCGCCGTGCTCGCGCCCTTTGCTGAAGAACTTTTCTTTCGTGGTATGCTCTACCCGCTCTTGCGTCGTGGCCGGGCGGCCTGGTTAGCGATCACTATCAACGCACTGCTGTTCGCGCTTGTTCACTTCATCCCGCTGCTCATCCCCGGTCTCTTCATCGTCGGCCTGCTGCTGGCCTATTTACGCGAGCGTAGTGCCTCGATTTGGCCCAGTATCTGCTTTCATATGCTGCAAAACAGCCTGGCCCTTATCGCGATCTACGCCGCTTTCCAGATGGAAGTCTAACTACCTATAAGTAAAGCCGTCGCACTGCGACGGCCTTACTGCCACCTATAGTTCATAACCTGTAACCTCAAAGATTTCCCTCTAACACCACATTTTTGCTCGGCGAAGTGCTGCCGCCCTCAGGTTCGACGGTCACCATCACCTGATTGAAAGCATTAACCTCACGTGGTGCCTCGATCACCACCTGCGCGATGCCATGGTCGTCGACGATAAACGTCGCGCCCGGAATCTGGTTGACGCCATCGGCAAGCCAGAACTGATAGACCCGCCCTGGCTCAAGTGCCGAAAGCCCGCGGAAGAGCACAACTGCGGTCGTGTCGCCAGGGTACATATACATTTCACCTCGCCCTGCACTCTCATCAGCCGCCACTAGTTCGCGTGTCGCTACACCCGGCGCATTGACGAAGGTGAACACCTGGCGTTCTTGCGCGATCTGATCGTTCAACGAAGCCAGTTGTGTTCGCTCATCGAGCAGCTGAGACTTTAATTCGTCGATGTCGCTTCGGCTAATAGCTAGCTCATCCGCCAGCACCCGCCGGTTCTGCTCGGCACTAGCGATCGATTGCTCTAGCGCGTCAACACTGGCGACCAGCTGCTGGTTCGTCTGCGCAAACGTGTTCAAGTTCGATTGCAACGAAAAAGTCAGCACACTTAGGCCTGTCACCAGCGCGAATAATAGCGCAAAAACAGCTGGTACCAGCCAATTCCTGGGCCGTGGCACCGCCGCCGAGGCAAGCGCCTTGGCCCCTGATTGCCCCGCTGTGTCACCCCCCGCCTGGTTTGCAGCCACACGCGCCATCAGGCCAACGCGCGCGCGTGCTGGTGGCTCAACGGGTGCCAAGCTATACGGCAGCTGACCTACGACATCACGGAGGTCGGCTAGCTCACGCCGCAGCAGTGGTTGCTCGGCCAGCATGCGTTCGACGCGAATCATATCCTCTGTGTCGAGCGCGCCGAGCGCATAAGCTGGTAACAGCTCTTCGACATCCTCACTCTGCGTCTTCATGGTGTTACGATCTAGCGGTCGTCTTGACCGATACCTTGTATATGTAAGAATTGTCGTAATTTTTGCAAACCAAGACGCACCCGTGTCTTCACTGTACCCAGCGGATCGTTGAGCTTTTCGGCGATCTCACGCTGAGATAATCCGCCAAAATATGCCATCTCGATCACCTCGCGCTGGTCGACAGGCAACTCGTTGAGTGCTTCAATAATTAGCCTTCGCCGCTCAACCTGCCACGTCATATGCTCCACGTCTTGTGCATTATCGGGAATAGCCTGAAGTATCAATTCGTCGTTGCTGCCGCTGCTTGCGCCAGGGCGCACCTGCCGACGGCGCAATTCATCAATGCAAAGGTTACGTGCGATGCCAAATAGCCAGGGCGAAAAGGTACCGCTGCTGGCCTGAAAGGTATTGGCACGCCGCCAGACGCGCCAGAATGTCTCCTGAACGACATCTTCGGCAATATCGCCGTGCGAAAGCATCCGTAGCGCTAGCGCAAAAACAATGCGAGAATAGCGATCGTAGAGCGCTTCAAGCGCTTTACTATCACCGGATGCTACCGCAGCCACTAGCTCTTCGTCGCTGATCACTACTGTGGCTGGCCTTACTGTTTCTCTAGTCGCCAAGACGAAGACCCCGCTGGAGAGCCAAAAGCTCTCATAACATAGATACGAACGCCATATCCATCTGGATGTATCAGCTGCTCATACCACCTTGAGCGCAGCACATCACAGCACGGTCGCCCCATCGCGATGCTCGTGTCCTCTGGCGTGTCGCTGACGAATTAGTCGAGACCTCTCCTAATTATACAAGGATTCGCCGCGAGTTTTGTATCTGTCGACGATGGCTAAACCTCAAAACAAGCAGTTCTTCTAGTACATGATCTCGTTTGGCTTTCGCGGGAACAGGAATTGCGAATATAATATTAGTACTTCCTTGACAGCGTTAGTGATTGTGATATATTTAACAGTGTAAGAAATAATCACGCGCTGTCGCACGCAAGGCACACCGGTAAAGCGCAACTGTTGCAGTCAGGTGTGCCGCTTCTTTTTATTCTTCTACCGAAGAGTTCTTTTCGCTAGGAAGGAACAGCCGCATGGCTGCTTATCGCTCGACAATGTCTGAGACGATCCTTGAAGTGTTGGATGAGCCGCGTGTCGAGACAGTTCGTAACGTCACGTTGACGCCAACGCTGCGTCGGCCAGGCACGGTCGGCGACATTTTTGAGCGGGCTGGCCTGATCGACGATCTGCGCGCCGTAGAGGAGTTGATGCTGGTGCGTGCTGCGTCGCGCTCAGATGCCATTGCCGCAGCTAGCGCGCATACCATTCGCGCCGGTGGCAAGCGTTTGCGCGCCGCAATGGCGCTGCTCGCCGCTCGGATGGGGCACTATGATCTTGATGCAGTTATCCACGCCGCTGCTGCCGCCGAGTTGATCCACGCTGCCTCGCTCATCCACGACGACTTGGTCGATCAGGCCGATCTGCGCCGTGGCCATGTTACGGTTCATACACGCTGGGATAACGACGTAGCTCTGATGACGGGTGATTTCTTTTTGCTTTGGCTACTGGCGAGATGGCGCTTAGCCCAGATTCACGCATTATCACGTACTATGCGGATGCTGTGCAAAAGATCGTTGCCGGTGAACTTAGCCCGGTCACAGTGGTTGAACCGTTTGAAACAGCTCTGCGCCAGTATCTGTTCAAAACTGGCAGTAAGACCGCCTCGCTCTTCGAGGCTCCCTGCAAGGCCGGTATGGCCGCAGGCGGCGGTAGCGACGAGCAAATCGTAGCGCTTGGTCGCTACGGCTACGATCTTGGTATCGCCTTCCAGATAATGGATGATGTGCTTGATTTTGTTGGCGACGAGCGCACGCTTGGTAAACCGGCTGGCAATGATCTCCGCCAGGGCACTATCACCCTGCCTCTCCTTTATGCAGTGCGCGACGGTGGCAGCCCTGCGCTGCGCAAAATTGCGTTCACGCCGGATGTTGACCAAGCAGCTTTCAACGCTGCTATCGACGAAGTCGTCGCGCGTGGTGGTGTCGAGCGCACGCTCGATAGCGCACGCCACTTTGTCACGCAGGCCATTAGTCATCTCGATATCTTTCCGCCTTCGCCCCCCCGCGATGCCCTGATCGATCTTGCCTACTTCACGGTCGAGCGCCGCGCGTAAGCATATACCGACGCTCGCGAGGGTGCAGCGCGCTGCACCCCTCCGCCGTTCTTATCCCGTCCCCAGGATCCCTCTATCGTAGTTGTCTTGTCCCCTTGCTCTGTAACTTGTAACCTGTAACCTACAAAGGAATGCTGATGCGTCTCGCAGGAAAGACAGCTCTCGTCACCGGTGGCGGTCGTGGTCTTGGGCGTGCAATTGCGCTAGGCTTAGCACACCAGGGTGCTGCTGTTGTCGTGGCAGCGCGTAGTGCCGATGAGATCGCCGAGACCGTCTGGTTGATAGAAGATAGCGGCCAGCGCGCGATCGGCGTCGAGGCCGATGTGCGTGACCTTGCACAGGTTGAACGCCTGCTTCAAGAGACGGTACATGCTTTCGGCCCTCCACACATCCTTGTCACAAGTGCCGGTGTGGGTTTGCGTCGGCCTGTGCAGGAGATCGACGAGGCACAGTGGGATACCGTTTTTGATACCCTACTCAAGGGAACGTTCCTTACAGCGCGTGCAACTATTCCGCATATGATTGCTCAGGGTGGTGGCAATATGCTCTTTCTCGGCGCACCACTCGATAAGATCGCTGTGCCCGGGTTTAGCGCGTATTATAGCGCAAAATGTGGCGTCGAAGGCCTGGCAAAAGTAATGGCAAAAGAGCTGCGCCGCCATGGTATCAATGTCAATGTTATCCATCCCGGCGGTTTTGCCGATACCGCATGGTCGTGAGAC
>JAAUTF010000184.1 GCA_012031775.1 Candidatus Altimarinota bacterium
ATCGAGTGACAACGGGTGACAGCTTTACGGATTGAGAGTCTTGCAGCATTGAGGCTGGCAACAAGTTGCTTGCTGCGGGCTAACGGCCTGCCCATCAGCCGACAGCTGGAAGGAACGACATCGACAGATCGGGAAGACTACTTTATTGCTTCCAGGTGCCAAAATCGCCCCGATCCAGCCGGTCGGCTGCATGGGCTTGTTCGGCGGCAGCGGTCATCTTGTGATTTGGTTCTATCGACGCATCGTACACACCCAATTCGGGTAAGCTCGTTTTGCTTGGTTGATGAATGCTGGTATTCCCTCAAATAAATCTTCCCCTCGCAGTGTGCGACGGATTAGCAATTGCAGTAAGTTTCCATTTATGTAGCCGCTCTCTGAAAAGAGATCAGCATGCTCTGCGCCAGGATACACGCTGTTTTCATCTATGCTTTCTTCACAAATCCTGAGAACGTCTTTTGAGAAGTCCTCCTCCTGATGCTTTAAAGCATATGCGATTGAACTTGCAAACACATCAGCTATTTGAATGGCCGGATTGTCTTTCGAGCTTACAAGTCGGACAGGTGCAGTTAGATTGTACACTACCACTTGCTTTCGGCCAGCCATTTCGATTGTTATTCTGTCGTCTCTTCCGATCATAGAATCAAGCATATTTATCTGGGTAGATAACGGTTTGGAATCGTCACAGGCGACCTCCATTGAATCAAATCTTCCACTCCATCCTCCCAACAAGCTATGGAGCGATGTCATGCTGAGTTCCAAAGACCAACCACCTAAATGATCTATACTCCATAAGGTGTCTAACTCATCCCGAATTCGATCCTTATGACAAACACAAAAGGTTGTGATGTCCCTCATAAATGGGGAAGCCTTGTTATTGCTGGATGTAAGATGATATATTTGCTCTATCTTGCTAAAGTCTTTACGCCTCATTGAGTCTTCAAAATCTATGAGGAGCTGTCTTGCCATCTGATCTTTTGCCAAATAGTGTACATAAAGAGAGTTGCTTATAAATCTATGGAAGTTAATGTTATAAAACCACGTGCTGTGTGATGATAAAACAGGTTCAAAGACATACTCGAAAAACTTACATGCTACGGCATAACTCTTGTCAGCAAAAATTGTTGAGGTGTCTTTGGCAAACTTGTTTAGGATAAATCGAGCTGCGTCTTTTCCTCGATTTGACTTTGTGAGCTTGCCTCCTTTTAACTCGGGCATCTGCAACTTATAAGTCGCGATTACATCTCTAACGGCTATGGATGCATCAGTGTTGTTAGTAGCAACACTTGAGTAAACGAAATAGGGTTGCTCCGCCGAGAATAAAATTGTTGCCAGTAAAGCCTGCTTCGTCACAGAATATAGTTTGCATCTCAGCCATCCCTTATGTTGACTCACTTGGTGTCTCCGCAGCATACAGATTATATCACGATGACGTGCATAGCTGCCGCCGAACTATAAGTAGACGGACAGAAGATGCTCTATCTCCGGGCAATATACGGACTGGTAGCGTGCAAAGTTACGTTTAGACGGATTTTCGATTGACCCGTAACCAATATCCCTGCGTGGACGGTATATAGATGGACGTTCATCGTGATGTCCAAAGTATACCTTGCCATCCGCCACTTGTCACGAGGGAATAGGGAATGTTGTATGTCTGATGATCCACCTCGCCTCCTCGACCGCGTGCGGCACGCGCTACGGCGTAAGCACTACGCCATTCGCACGGAAGAGGCCTATGTCGCTTGGGTGCGGCGCTTCGTGCTGTTCCACGGTAAGCGCCATCCTCAAACCATGGGCGTGCCCGAGGTTAATGCCTTTCTCACCGATCTGGCCGTGAACCAGCAAGTGGCTGCCTCGACCCAGAATCAAGCCTTGAGTGCCTTGCTCTTCCTCTATGCCGACGTAATGCAGCAACCGCTCGACGGGCCGGTCGACCCGGTGCGCGCTAAGCAGCCGCAACGCCTGCCAACTGTGCTCACTCGTGATGAGGTCGGGCGTGTCTTGGCGGCACTGACTGGGACGCATCTGCTGATGGCTCAGTTGCTTTATGGCAGTGGCCTCCGGTTGATGGAGTGTCTGCGCTTGCGGGTGAAAGATCTTGATTTTCTTCAACGCCAGGTGATCGTGCGCGATGGCAAAGGTGCGAAAGATCGGCTGACTATGCTGCCGGATCGGCTCACTATGCCGTTGCAATCACACCTCCAGCACGTTAAACTCATTCACGAGCAGGATGTCCGTCAGGGGTATGGTACCGTGTATTTGCCCGATGCGCTCGCACGCAAATACCCCTACGCCGACCGTGCGTGGATCTGGCAGTATGTCTTTCCCGCCATAAAACGGTCGACTGATCCGCGCAGTCAGATGGTGCAACGCCATCACCAGGACGAAAGCGGCTTGCAGAAAGCAGTCAAGCGCGCTGCTGTGCTGGCCGATGTGCCGAAGCATGTGACGTGTCATGTGTTCCGGCATAGTTTTGCTACACATTTGCTGGAAGATGGTTATGATATTCGAACTGTGCAGGAGTTGCTTGGTCACGCTGATGTAAAGACGACCATGATTTACACTCATGTGTTGAACCGCGGAGGGCGTGGGGTTCGAAGTCCCTTGGACAGCCCGCCGAGCGATGGCTGAGATAAAGTTTCATGGTCGAGTATGTGGCCTTGGCTCGCTCCTTGAAGGCGGCGACTATGTGTTTCTGAGTGTAGAGCACCGCTCGATCAATGATTGTAATCTGGTACGTTCGTTCAAGGGCGTTGTGCGACGCGCAGGATTACCGGGAGAATTACCTATTCATGATCTGCGCTATTCCTGCGCAACATATCTAAAATTGCCCAAGGTGACCATCCGCGCATTGTGAGCGATAACCTGAGTCTGCTGCCCGCCGGTAGCCTGTTCCTGGCCGGGAGCGGTGTCAAGCGCACGCTCGCGCTGACGCTCCCGACGCCGCAGAGCGGCGTCGCCACGATCACTATCTCAGCGAGCGACGGCGTCGCCACATTGACCGTTAGCTTCAAACTATGGCCGGGCAGCTCACGCTTACGTCCAGCCCCGGCCATAGTCCGTCGCCTGGCCCGAAGCAGACAATCTACTTGCAGCGGCACCACCACGTTCGATTACGACGCGCTCGGGCGTACCGCCAGTATCACTGCGCCGGTGACGGGGTGGTGAGCTATGGCTACAACGCGCGCGGCGAGCGCACCCTGCTCCAGCAGCTGACGCCCTGCCAAGTGTTGGGCGCGCAGACCTCCACCTCGACGGGTGACTTCTGGACGGTGACCGATCTGCGGGCGGCGCTCCAGCAGTGGTTTGCCGTCACCTATCCGAGCACCACCTCCTACTACACGCTCTTTGCCACCTGTGACTTCACGTTTCAACGGCCGGATGGCGGCTTTGAGTCCCGTCGCAGCGCGGACGTGCTGCAGTAGGAAGCGGGCACCGAAAAACGAATTGACGAGCCGCAAGACCTCCGGGATGTCGTGGTGCTGGCGGAAGATGAGGCGAAGCTGTGCCTGTAAGTCACCCCGCAGGCGGTCTGGGTACCGCGTGGGCAACGCCCACAGGTGCGGATTGACCAGTTTCTTCGGCACGCTGAACCTCCAAACCGGCGTAGTGACGACGACGCAGGCCGACACCCTGCATGCTGAGACGACGATTGCGCATCTCGAAGCCGTGCTAGCTGCGTATTCCGATCAGCTCATCCTCTTATGGTGGGATCGTGCGCCCTGGCACACCGCGCAGCGCGTGCAGCAGTTTCTCCAGCAGCAGTGGCGCATCGCGGTCATCTGCTTGCCGGTCGGTGCGCCCGATCGCAATCCACAGGAACACGTCTGGAAAGCCGTGTGCCACACGATGCATCATAATCACGATCACGCCACCCTCGCAACGCTAGCCGCTGCCTTTTCGCCAGATGGTGTTTTTTGTGCTTCTGAGAAAGCTTTTGCTTGGGAAGGACAAATTACTGCTTCAACACAATCCGGAAAAGCCGTGTTTGGCCCTGCTTTGTGTGATCAACGAGGATACGGCTTTTACGGCGATGGCCGAATGACTATACATAGTCCGGTGCAGCAGCAATGTGATGTATACTGGACAGGTAATTTAGAGTATTTGGCCTCAAGTGGTGTTTGCACCACCAGCAGAAAAGGAGATAGCGCAGTTACCGCGTGACCTGGTCAGGCATTTCACACGACTCGTTCAAGTGCAAGCAGAGCAGCTTGTCCGAGCATTAAAAAGACGGTAATCCGTTAAAACAACGACAGTGGCAAGCGACCGGACAGCCCAACACCGCCTTGCAACCGACAGTCCTGTCGGGCCGATTCTACTATCTGGAACTAGCTATGAACTTTCCCGTTCTCTCTTGGTGCTCTCGAAGGGTTGCGGCTGATAGCTAGGGGTTGGGCTGCCTACCACACCTCTCGCCGCCACGTCAATGCGCTGTCTGTTATCCAATAAAGGGCTTGTCACAATGGAAACACAGATTGTCTTCGAAACGCATTCTATCAGCGAAGATAACGAGTATGGTATTGCCACGGGGTGGCGTGATGGTCAACTCTCAGCACGCGGCCGCCTGCTTGCCGTCGAACTCGGTACACGCCGACGCGGTGATGGTATCGAGTGCGTGTTCACCTCGGATCTTGGCCGCGCTGTCGAAACGGCTCGCATCGCGTTTGCAGACCTATGTGTGCCCATCCTTGCTGACTGGCGCCTCCGCGAGTGCGATTATGGCAGTATGAATGGACAGTCAGCCATCGATGTACATCAGGATCGACGACAGTATCTGGATACGCCCTACCCCGATGGGGAGAGTTGGCACCAAGCTGTGACACGTGTTGGGCGCTTCTTGCCGGATCTCCGGCTACGCTGGGAAGGGGCACGTGTGCTTGTTATCGGTCACCGGGCAACGCACTGGGCGTTCGACCATCTGCTCGCTGGTATCCCATTGGAGGATTTGATCGCTGCTGACTTCATCTGGCGTGCGGGCTGGGAATATCGACTCCCATGAGTCGACAACGGCCCCTTCCACACGTTACGCGGCCCAACACCGCGTGCCGCTGACTCGCCGGAACCTGGGCGCGATTTTTATGCTGGAATGCGCTCCACTGCCTTCGCAGCCGGGAGCCGTCGTGTCAAACCGCCAGCGGCGCAGCTAACGCGGAGCGTTGGGTGGCGTAGTTTGTCTACCCTTTGGGGCATCGATTGGTTGCCGCTTGCGGTCATACCCAGCGCGACGGTTGTAGTGTGCTATGTTTTCCGTTTACTGTGGCGCGCTGGAGCCGTACCAAGTCACCCAACAATCGCTTCCAGCGGCTGTCGCCGCCGCAGCACGCACGATGGTGCGCCCGCCTTTAGTGCAGCGGCCCATTACGCGGCGATCACCGCCCGCTCGGCGACGCTTGGGAGCGAAACCAGCGCGGCGGACTTGTTTACGCGCTACGTGTTTGTCCTACACGTTAAGTTTGCAAGGCTCCTCATCGATGCGCTGCCGATGCGCAGCGGTTATGGGTTGCTGACGTACCGCACACGATGTAACCACTGTCGTTACCTGCTCGGCATAGGCGGCAAGCCGCCGGTTTAAAGCTTCGAGATGCCGCAATGAGACGACATGCACTTTGAGCAACGCACAATACGTACCCGCTGTTTTGTAAAGCTCAACGACTTCTGGCATGGTACGGGCGTCGTTTGTCTGCACCAGGCATTGTGGCGCATGACAGCGCAGTTGAATAAAGGCGGTCAAAGGTAATCCCACAGTTGATGCATCAACGTGCGCATGATAGCCCTGAATGATCCCCGCATCCTCTAATTTCCGCACCCGCTCCGCCACACTTGGGTTCGACAAGCCAACGCGGCGACCGAGTTCTGCAAATGAGCACCGTGCATCCTGCTGCAACGCCTCGATGATGCGCCAATCGGTGGCGTCAAGGGCAGGGATCTGCGATTTCGTGGACATGATCTGCCTTTCAATTGTAGGGCGATGCGACCCACCACCTTCATTATGGCATAGAGTCCGCATGCAGCTTGTGATATGCTCATCGCCAGTAGAAACGAGAAGCAGGCACGAAAGGAGTAGTTGACCATGACCGAGCACGCGCCAACCGATGCCGTTTTGGAATTGCGGGTTGCGCTCACGAGCGCCGCCTTCGAACGGCTTCTTGCGATGTATACCACGGGCCTGGGGCTCGTGCCCACCGAACTGTGGACGACGGACACCGATCGGGCGGTGCTGCTGACGCTGGGGCGCGCGACTGTCGAGATTTCGATGCGCCGCACGCCGCCCTCGTGGATGAGCTGGAAGTCGGCGCACGGGTGAGCGGCCCGATCCGCCTGGCGTTGCGGTGCCTGATGTAGATGCGGCCCTGGCGCGGGTGCTGGCCCAGGGAGCGACCTTGATCCATCCGCCGGTGATCACGCCCTGGCGACACAAAAACGCGCGCATCCAGGATACCGATGGTTTGCAGATCACGCTCTTTCAAGTTCTCGAACCAGCAGCCGACGCAGCAGCGACTCCTCCTGACACGCACCGTGCTTGAGTAATCCTAAACGGTCTATGAAGAAGCTTGTGTGGTCGTACACGGCGTAGCTGCGTCTGGGTTGAAGTTGGCAGCGTCGCTGCCAACTTCAACCCAGACGCACGGCGCAACTTCTTTACCGGCGATTATCGACGCGACAAGTCGCGGTACTCAGCCGTGGGAAGCGCAAAGAGCAGCTGTAGATCCGACAGGCGGTTTTCCTGGAAGCGCGCGTAGCTGAGCGGGGCCTCCAGCGGGCAGGCGAAGCCGATCCAGCCCCGTAGGACACCGTCAGGTGCCAACAGTTCTTCAAGGAGCCGCCGTTCGTGGGCACCCAGGACGGCCCCCTTGTACAGTTCCAGATCGTAGCGATAGCCCAGCGCGTCCACGAGTAGCCACTGAAAGGGACTGCAGCGGATGGGCTGGTCGGTGCGCGCACGGTACACGACCTCGATCGCGGCACAGGCCTGGCCCAGATCGTTGATCCCCCGCAGCGCGCCGACGACGGCGACTGCGTAGCCTGCGCTCACCCCTACTTCGCTCGGAGCGATCGCCCCAGGAGGGGGTTCTGACCAGCAAGCGACCTCGCGCAGTCGCTCGACACGCGCGGCGTTGTCCGATCTGGTTAGCTCAGACGACAGGGGCGGCTTCGCGCCCATGTTCACGCGGCTAAAAGGTGTGCCGCGCCGCCTCAGGCGCTCGCTGAGTCGGGCGAGCAATGGGAGCTTGGCTCCGCCCGCTGAGTCGGGTGCCGATATACCTTCGTCCGCTCTGAGCCGACGTGTGGCGAGCCCAGCGCTCGACAAAGCGATACCACACTGGTCGCAGAAGCGCGCCTCCAAGCGTTGGGCGCTCTTGCATGACGGGCAGGTTGTGCTCTGCGTAGGCTGGTTCATCACGTGTCCGGCGTCGGCGTGCCTCCAGGGTTCCGATTACCCGCGTGGCGCGTTGGCAGCCACGTCCCATTCCCCACTTAGGCAAGATGCGCAACCTCGCCGACCTGTAGCGCTGGGCAAAAGCGTTGCGCCATACGTCTGAGTTGGTGTGGGCAGCTGCGCTGCCCACACCCAACTCAGACACAGCGAGCGTTGCCAGCAGCTAAAAGATGCGCATTGCCACCTCGGCCGGTGCGGCGAGCAGGCTTTCAAGTTCGCTATCGAGCTTCACTAAGGTCAGCGAGCAGCCCGCCATCTCGAGCGAGGTGCAGTATTCGCCGACGTAGTTACGCCCTACAGTGATGCCATGGCCGGCCAATTGCTCGTGGGCATAGCCGTAGAGCAGGTACAGCTCGGAGATCGGCGTGCCGCCCAACCCGTTGATCATCAAAGCCACGCGGTCTCCCGACTGGAAGGGCAGGTCGGAGACCACCGCCTCAAGCAGTTCATCAACGATGGCATTGGCGTTGGTGAGCTTGGTGCGGCGCCGCCCGGGCTCGCCGTGGACTCCCCACGCCCATCTCCATCTCGTCGTCGGCGATCTCGAACAATGGGCTGCCCTTGGCTGGCGGCGTACACGAACTGAGCGCCATGCCCATTGAGCGCGTCACCCCGTTAACACGCTGCCCCAGAGCGATCAACTCGTCTAGGCTCGCGCCTTGTTCGGCGGCAGCACCAACCGCCTTGAGTACGAAGAAATTACCGGCCACACCACGGCGACCAACCGTGTAAGTCGAGTCTTTCACCGAAACATCGTCGTCGATGATCAATGTTTTGACCGTCACGCCCTCAGCGTCGAGCAACTCGGTCGCCATTTCAAAGGCCAGGCGATCGCCGGTGTAGTTATTCACCAGGTGTAGCACGCCCTTTGCTGAAGCCAGGAGCTTTGTCGCGCCAACCACATAATCCATCGGCGGGGCCGCAAACACATCACCGGGGCAGGCACCATCGAGCATACCCTTGCCGACGATCATGACGTGGGCTGGTTCGTGGCCCGAGCCGGAACCCTGCACGATCGAGACTTTATTATCGTTGGGCGCATCAGCGCGCATAATCAGGTTGTACTCCGGCACATAACGCAGCGTCTCGGGGTTGGCCAGCGCGATACCTTTAAGCATTTCGGGCACAAACTGCTTGGGGTCGTTGACGAACTTCTTCACCGATTACATCCTTTCGTTGGATGATTGCTCCCACACGGAGCTCACTTGTTCAAACACCACCGCCACCGCTACGGCACCAGCGTCGAGCGTCCCGATACTGCGCTCCCCCGAATAGGCGGCACGACCACGTTTCGCAACCATGCTGCGCGTCGCTTCTGCGCTTTCGTGGGCCACCTGCGCTGCCTGGCGCAGTGCCGTACCCGCATCCCCCCCCGCGCTCAGCGCGCGCTCAAGCTCATGCACCGCTGGGACAAGCGCATCGAGCAGCGTTTTGTCGCCAAGGTCGCTCTGACCACGCGCCTTGATTCCTTCGTAGGCGGCGCGCAGCATCGCAATAACATCCGCCTGCGCCAAGTCGGTCATCGTGCCGGCTGCCGCTCCAGCGCGGAGAAAGCCAGTGCCCCAGATCGGGCCAGAAGTCCCGCCGATCCGGCTAGTCACCACCACACCAACCTTTTTGAGAAAGGCACCAGGGCTGCTGCGGTCGAGCGTATCCCATTCTTCCAGCAGCTTTTCGAACCCGCGCGCCAGCGAGTAGCCGAAGTCGCCATCGCCGACCACTGCGTCGAGATCGCCGAAGGAGCGCTCGTTGTCGATCGCGGTCTGGGCTATCGTCCGCACGACCAGTTCTACCAGCGCCTGAGACGAATGATCCATGCATGCTCCTCCATTACGCATTGGTCACATCTATCAGCCTGCGCCGACGATCGCCTGTAGGTCGGCGAAGGTGATATAGGTTTGCGGGCGCGCGGCGCTGCGATTGGCCAGCACCTGGCAGGCCTCGCCGTCTGGGTCGCCAAGGGCGCTGACCACGAGTGCCGCCTCAGCGAAGTGTTCGCCACCGGTGAAGCTGCTCACGGTCACCAGACATGGCATTGCGGCCTGATGCGCCGCAAGCAGGCCATTGCGCGAGTCTTCGATCACCAGGCACTGCTTGGCTGGGACGCCAAGTTGTTCAGAGGCCAGGCGATAGATCGCCGGGTCGGGCTTTTTGGCGGCCACGACATCACCAGCAAGCACCAGAAATTGGTCGGCCAGTTCGTCGCCCATGGCCCGACGGAGCACCGCCTGCACCGAGGCGTGCGCTGAGGTAGAGGCCACCGCGAGCCGCCAGCCTGG
>JAAUTF010000185.1 GCA_012031775.1 Candidatus Altimarinota bacterium
AGACGCTCCGCATCAGCAAGAAGGCCGGGGAAGTGGTTCGCCCAGCTTCGCGTGTGTGGTGGATGAACCCACGCCGCTGCCTGCGACCAACAAGGACGTGGGGATTGATGTGGGGCTGGCAAGTCTGATCACCACGAGTACGGGTGAGCGGATAGCGCATCCTCGTTTCTACCGCAAGGCGCAGCGCCGCTTGCGGGTTGCACAACGGCGGGTTGCCCGGCGCACGAAGGGCGGCAAGAACCGCCGCAAAGCGATCGTGATGCTGCAACGGCAGCACGAGCGCATCGGAAACCAACGCAAGGACTACCTCAACAAACTGGCACACGATCTCGTGGAACAACACGACCGCATTGCCCTGGAAGACCTCACGATCACGCGCATGGTGCGTGGCAACCTCGCAAAGAGCATTTTGGACGCCGGGTGGGCTACTTGGTTCAGCGACTCACGTACAAGGCTGCAAGTGCCGGTCGTGTGGTCATCCTGGTAGATCCGCGCAACACGTCCAAAACCTGCTCTGGGTGTGGGCACCTGTTTGAGGGGCTTACCCTCCAAGACCGTTGGGTTGATTGCCCGCAATGCGGCCTCTCGCTTGATAGAGATCACAACGCCGCAGTAAATATCAAAAACCGGGGCGGACAAGCTCCGTTTGGTCGTCAAGCTCGCCAAAAGGCGGGTTGGGCCAAGAAGCCGCGCCACTAAAGTGGCTGCGGAGTGTCACGACCTTCAACAGCAACTCCTTCAGCATACGGTGATTACTGCCCCCCAACAGGAGGTCTTGAAGCGTTCCCTCCAACGAGTCGCCGCTCGCTATAAGCAGCGCACCGGCAATGATCGCTACGCCATGCTCTTTGCGCAATTCTGCAAAACGCTACGGTACGCCGCGCTACGACGCATTGCCTGCCTACAAGTACGAGCAGGCGCTGGAATGGATCGAAGCACAGGCCAAGACACTCCTCCCGGATGATCCTGAGGCCGTCCCATCACGACAGGAGCGCCTGCTATGAGTCGATCTCCAGATGGTCACACGCGCCGCTGGCGCGACGTAGACGTTGAACGTGAGATAGCGCACCGCGTGCGGGAGGTGCGACTTGCGCGTGCGGTTACGCAGGAGGAACTCGCCACCGTCCTTGGGGTGCGGCGTGAGAGCATGTCACGCTACGAGAGCGGTGAACGGGCAATCAGCCTTGTCCTGTTGCTCGATATTGCAGCAGCACTTGAGCAACCCATCACAGCATTTCTTCCTGGGCACACGACCACGACCATGCCTGATACCGACCTGGCCCGGGTGATGACATTGCTTGAAGCACGCCCCGATCTTATTCCCAGTGTGCTCGATCTCCTCGCGGTGCTTCACGAAGAGGCATCGTAGCCTTCGTGCATGCATAGCACCAGGTGTTCACGCAGGCGGGCGCGGTACGTGGGAAGCACCCTTTCGTTGTTGCACGTCTACCAGAAAGGCACACTGATGATTACGACCTGGCTCATCATCACCTGCCAAGGGATGGGTGATGAGATACGCGAGACCCTGATGACCACTGCACAGGTGAGTCACAACCCGCACTACTATCCAACGACCCCATGGCTGGAGTACCTCAATGACGCGCAGGAGCCGATACCGACGATCCAGATCTACTGCACGAGTCAGAAGGATGCGTTTCGACTCCGAAAGCAACTGCGTAGTGCGTGTGATGGCTACGCGAAACGCTCCCCGGATCGACGTAATCCTGGCAAAGAATGGGTCGATCATCCGCTAGATGGGCGTGTTCGATTTCGCTACACCGACGAGGACGACAATGATTTGCCGCCAGAGCAGCTGCCTGCTCGGATGAGCGGGTAAGGTGCAGGGAGCGTCGACAGGGAGCACTATACACGCCCGGTTCTTCGCAGTAGAGAACCGGGGGCGTGTGTATCGTACGTTCGGGCTATCGCTTACATCGTCGATGGTGTGCCTACAACTGCGTGAACGTCGGCGCAGTCCTCCAAGCAAAAGTGCTGGCCATCGCGGACGATCCAGCGTTGCCGCTTCAGTTCGCGCTCCATGCGGTCGATCGGCACCGTGCGATGCTCAGGCGTACGTCGTATCCGGTGCGCCGGCGAAGAGATCGCTTACGCGGAGGACGATGCCTGGAAGACAGGAAAACGCGACAGTCTCGTCGCCATCGACACGCACCGGTGGGCGGTAGCGTCCGACGACATCAAGCTGGTAGTACTGAAGCGTGCGGGGCACAGGGTCGATAATGGCGTATTCGGGCACGCCCGCACGTGCGTAGGCGGCCAGCTTCACGGTGCTGTCGTAGGTGCGGGTGCGGGGCGAGGCAACTTCGATCAGCAAATCGGGCACGCCCCAGAATACGCCCGTCCTGAAAGAGGTCACGGCGCTGGCTCGCGACGACCACATAGTCGGGTTGCACCGGGTCGCAGCCGGGCATGAGCACGCCGACCGGCGCGGGAAACGCGAGCGCGAGGCCCCGATCTTCGGCAGGGATGCCTAGAAAGCGCTCGAGGCGGCGCACGATCCACTGGTGGAAGCTGTGTGGCGCGGTGGTCATGAAGAGCACCCCGTTGATGACTTCATAGCGGTTACCGTCGTCGGGCAGGGTCAGCCAATCCTGATACGTCCACTGCCCCTGGTGCGGGCCGCTGATCGCGGGGGCATCCGTCGGGATGATAAGGGTCGTCATGCGGAGACCTCCTGGTGAACCGGGGTGACGGCTCCCACGGCTAAAGCTCGTGGGCTTCAAGGGGATGCCGCCCCATCCCACAACGCTAGAAGCGAAGCGAAAGGAGTCCCCGGTGCAGAATATTAAGCGCCGCGTTCTCATCTCGATCCATCACCAGCCCGCATACGGGGCAGGCATGGACGCGCACACTCAACGCCTTCGGGACAATCTCGCCACAGGTAGAGCACAACTTGGTCGTGTCGCGGGGGCTCACGAGAATCACCCGTCGCCCAGCATCTTCCGCTTTGGCAACGGTCATCTCGATAAACTGTGTCCACGCTACGTCCAAGATGCTTTTGCGCATCCCGCGACTGCGGCCCATCTCCATCGGGGACCAGGTCTTCAAACACGATCACCTGATAGCGGTCAACCAGCTTGCGGCTCGCCTGGTGAGCGAAGTTCGCCCACCGATTGGCGATCCGCTCATGAATTTTCGCCAGGATGCCTTTCTGTTTGGTGTTTTCAGGCCAGTCCCGGGCGTTCTTGGCTGCATCCTTCCGCTGTTGGACGCGCTTCAGGTCGGCTTCGTCGCGCCGATAGAAGCGCGGGTTGGGGATGGCGGCTCGCCATTCGAGAGGGCGGCAAAGCTATGCAGCCCCACATCCACACCCACAACCTCGCCTGTGGGCGGCAGCGGCTCAGCTTCCTTCTCGCTCGCGAAGCAGACAAACCACTTGCCGGTGCGCGACCGGGTGAGCGTCACCGTCTTGGGCGTTCCCTCTACGGGACGGTGCAACACGACATGCACCGCCCCGATTTTCGAGAGCATCAGCCGCTCGCCCTCCAACCGCACGCCGTTCCCGTATTGCGGATAAGTGATGCTATCATAGCGACCAAAACCCTTGAACCTGGGGAACCCGGACTTTTCGGCACCCTCCTTCACCCGACGAAAGAAGGCTTTGAATGCGCGATCCATCCGTTCGGTGACGTTCTGGAGCACCTGACTATGCACGAGCTTGAGAGCGGGCTTAGTGATCTTCCAGACGGGCAGCAGCCGCTTTGTCTCATACCAGTTCGCCGTGCGCTGCTCCTCCTCATACGCCTGCTTGCGATAGGCAAGCGTCTCGTTGTACACCCACCGGCACATCTCAAGTTGCTGCTCAAGGATTCGCCGTTGGCCGTTCGAGAGGTAGATTCGATATTTGAAGGATTTGCGCATGTCTTTAGAAGAGTACACTAGTGCCTAAAAAGCAACTATGTGCTCGTTTGGGCTAACGCCGCTTAAGCGTATGAAGGGCTTCTATCCCAGGGCTAAAGCTCCTGGGGTTTACGCCCTATCTCCCTAATCCCATAAACGTGCAACGGTATGATATGTATGACACCTGTGTAGCTGTTCAGTCTACCCAGATGTCCCACGGCTGCGACACGCCGCACGGTCTACAGACCGCCTCCCAATCTTCGCGGCTCACCCCGTCTTGGGCCAGCATACGCGCGATCAGGCCGCTCGTGATGTCACCCTGATGCGCGCTGTCGCTCCCGTATGTTGCGTGAGCGCTTCCTCGCTACGCAGAGTCTCCACGCAGCCCCGCATGACGTAGTACCTGGTCGGCTCAGCGCGCCTCGGTCTCGGTGAGCGACTCAGGGCCGCGTACGCTCCTCGTACTCGTCGATGGTGAGCAGGTCGGTCGGTTGCACATCTTCGATGCGAATGATGATCTGTGTGCGAAACCAACCCTTAAGGCGATATCGCAACATCACCTGCATGCCGCAGGCAGCATAGGTTTGCAGTGGCTTACCGCTCGGCAGTGTAATAACATTGTAGCGTTCCCCAATGTACGGGTTATCTTGAAGCTGTTCAGCGAGCATGCGTGCATTCTGCTGCAAGTGGGGGCGGGAGCTGGTTGTACTGTTCAGACGCTCGGGTACTCCACTCGATGATGCCCTTACGCATCCGCCATCCCTCCCGCCGCATGATCGCTTCCTCTTCCTCGGTAAACGGCGCAGCGGTTGGGTCATCCAAAAAAGGGCCTTCCATCTGACCCTGAGCGTTCAGTTTGTAGTGATAGGTCGGTTTGCCCGCCTGTCGCCGCTCCTCATCTTCGATCATTGCAGCGGCGATTGCGTCCTCGCGTTCGCGGCAGGCGGGGTTTGCCATATCGTCCGCCACAACACTCGGCGGCACACGGCTCGCCATGTGCGAGCGGGCGAATACAACCAGTTCGCCAATCTTCGCCAGCCGTTGCTCTGGCGTCCGCTCGTCCTGCCGCAACGCCATGTCCACTTCGTTCGTGAACGCGGCCAGGAGCCTCCAGTAGTGATGAAGCTCCGTGAGGTTGGTTCGTGTGAGGTCGTGAACGGTTTCATTCGTGTGCATGGTGGCTCCTCATATCACCTCTTGTCAAAGCCAAGTGCCCGCAAGCCACCTATGAGCACGGTACGCGATACCGGGCCATACACTGACTGGCATCAGGCAGCCTCCGCAACCATTGGCAGGCTGAGATCGTGGCCGTCGAGCGCGGGAACGTCGAGTTCCCGTCGCAACCGAAAGAGCAGCCATTCCTCCAGCACCTCTTGTAATTCCGCCCGGCACGCCTCTAAGATAGGTGCATTCGCCCAGACCCCTTGTAGGCCGGGAATTACCCCATAGAAGCTGTTATCGTCGGGCAGGATCTCAGAGGTTGCGCGCTGCATTGCGGCGCGGATATAGTCTGAAAGCATGGTCACTCTCCCCGTTCGTGAGCTACGTCTCGGTACGGGCAGTGTATGTCACCATTGTACCATGTGGTGTCATACACGACCCGAACTACCTCACTGCGAGCGTCTGCTGGTGCAGCTGTCCCGTGCGATCTCGTCGTGTGGCACGTCGCTACACATCGATCCGGGGACGATCGCTTCCTCGTCCCACACGAGCGCGTGGGTCTGCCAGAACGCGCGGTCCTGGTCGGTTGCGCGCGGGTCGAACCACTCGCGTGCAGTCGGCCTGCCAATGAACACCGAGGCGAGCGTCGCGGTACCGTCACCGCTCTCCGGCCCACGCCGTATGATGACCATCAGCGTCGAGCAGGGGTCTCCCTGACGATTCAATACGAACCGCGTGTGGCCGCGTCGCCCCTTCCGAACGGCGTAGATGATTTGATCGGCGTTCGTCGTCTGTACACAGGCGCAGCGGCCGATTATGCGGTGGAACTCGATACATTCGACAGCGAACGTGCGTTCGCTGAGGGTAATCATGCTGAGGGCGCGCGCGATATGCGGCTCGGCCTCTGTGTGTAGATGGCTATCGACGCGATCAAAGATGACGATCCGATCGCGCGTCATGCCAACCTGCCGTTCGCTCTGACGAAAAGTGTAGTTCATCCATCCACCGCCTCATTGGGACAATCTGCCCCAAAATTCCTTCCTTCGACCGCTGCACATCTTGGACGCCAGCGCCGCCACAGCACGGCGTTCGAGTGCTTTATCCTTGATCCCTTGCACGCGAAACCGATATTTTGCCAGGACGAGTGCGTCGATCGCGCGCTCGTCGTAGCCGCACCGGATGCATGCACCCGCAACGATGGCCGCCATAGCCGCTGCTGCCGCACCGTTCAACACGGCTTTACCGGCGTAGTACGCGACGTCAGCCAGTTCGGTCAGCGCGTCGATGCGCTGACCTGCCGCAAGTTCCGCGTCGAGTTCTGCCAGTTCCGTGTCGAGCTTCATCCGTGCTGCCGGGTCGATCACCCCCGTCGGCAGCTGCTCGGCGATCCACCTGATCAGCGCAATGTTCACCGACTACCCCTCATTTCCTTGTGCGATGATGACGATAGAGCCAATACACACTCATATGCGTCACCAGATAGACGAGAATCGCCATGATCATCAGCGTGTTATTGTGGAGGAGCGCAAGCGTGGCCGCTGCAAACCCGATCACGACGGCCAGCATCAGCGCGATATACATCATCCAATCAAAACGTTCCACTATCGCACGCTCCATTGTGTGTCGTCTATGCCTCACCAAACAGCAGTCGAGCGTCACTGATATGATGACGCTCGACCTAGAACTGACTATCGTGCGGCCAGTCATGGTCAGTCCTCAATTGATGAGGAGCCACCAGCGGCGCGTACTAACAGAGCGGCGACCGTTGTTTACTTCTTCTTGTCGCTCGTGCCACCATTCCGGATAATGACCTGCCGCGTCGCAATCGTTACATCTGTGCCATCGCTCTGTTTCGTCGGCTCGGTATCCGGGGTACCTGTATTCACAATTACCATGTCAGCGGCAATGTTCACGGAGCGCCCCGCTCGAATGGTGCCGTTGATAGTTGGGCCAACATTGATCGTTTTCTTCTCGCTCATTGTGTTCTCCGGTACTCTGCGTGCGAGACCGCTTCTCGCACGCCCGCTAGACATGTAATCACCACATCCACGAATCGATACCACGATGCTGCCGATCCATCGCCGTGGTGAGGTGGTGCCGTTCTGCCGCAGCGCAGCGGCGATGATCGCGGTAGAGCAGGAACGCAGCGATCAGCGGCGATGGGAAGACCATGGCCCATCCCCACAGGGTCAGCTGCATGCCGGTGTAGATCGGATGCTCGAAGAGTCGATAGGGGCCGTCTGTCACCAGGTCGGTTGCCCCATCCGCGCCCCAACTAAACGAGTGCGCCTGGGCAAGCTTCCGCCGTGCGGTCATCATCAGCAGCACGCCAGTTCCCTGCATGCCGATCCCCAGCCAACCGAGCCAGGATGGAAGCGAATGTGGGTAACGGATCACGAGTGGGGCAAGGAGGGCAAGGGAGAGCAGCCAGATCGGGCGCGGGAGTGACCCAGCTCCGCGCTGTGCGTTTGTTTGCTGGCGGCGCATCCAGTACATCTCGTCCAATAACCAGGCGACGAAGAGGACGCGAGCAATGATGGTGATGTCCACGGTGCGATTCCTTCAGGCTACAACGGGTAGAGGACGACCGACGATTGGAAACATCCGCGCCGGGGCGGAATTGTGGTCGACCTCCGGACTAGATGTGAACGCCCCATCCAGTCCGGAGGTCGATGTCACGGATTCATGGCCGAAAGGCACACGAAAGGCGGATTCGGGGCGTCGCAGTCGTTGCCCCGCATATTCGCCGTGAACACAATCGGTGTCGTCGTTGGCACGACTGCTGCCGCCTCGTTCACCACCGCAGGCAGATACACTGGGCGCTCGACCTCGACGATCACCACCTGGGGGGTTGCCGTCGCCGGGAGTGGCGTGGCCGCGATTTCCGGGGCCGCTGCCAGCGCCGCCGCCGAGACCGGCCCATAGAGGGCCGTGATGGGTGCCCACAGCGGGCTGCTGTACCCCGGCACCTCGAAGCGCGCCCAGCCTTGATATTGTTCGAGCACCCGGACAGCAACCGGGTCGAGCAGTACCTCACCTGCCACTGGCCCTGCGGGTGCGTGGTAGGCCAGCACGTACACTTGCGGGGTGGCCGTGGGAAGGGCGACGCCGAGTGTTGGTGTTGCCATCACCTCGACCGCCGCGACGGGCAGCGCCTGAGCGGGCGTTGGGCGCGTGAACTCCAGGATGCCGCCAGCGACCACGGCGATGCCAGCACCAATAAGCAGTGCGGGCCAGGAACGCCGGGCGCGCCGCTGCCAATTGCGGATGATGATCTGCCGCCGCGTCTCCGGTGGCAGATCTGGCAGCCGTGTCGTTGCAAACGGGCTATCGTTGGTCACAGGAACATCCTCCATTGGTTGCGTCTCCGGCGTGGATGGGATGGATTCGGGTGTCGTGATGGTCATGGGTTTCGTCCTTCTCTTGTCTCAGATTTCGATGCGGTTTCGAGTTCGGTGATTCGCCCCTGGAGGCGGATGATGTACTCGCGAAGTACGCCCTGGGTGTCAGCCACCGCACCTGGCCAATCGGTGCGAGGATCGATGATGTTGGGGTCAGCGTCGCCGACGAAGTACGCTACTTGCCGCACGCTTTCGCCAGCCAGGAACGCGGTCACACCAGGCGACGGATCGAGGTGGCCTGACCCCTCGGATGGCCGTGATCGCTGCTGCCGACGGGTGCGCAGGCGCAGATCGCGGCGGTGCCATGACTGGCGTAGCCGTCGAACGGAGCGGTCGAGCGACCGCCGCAGCCGCCGAACGGAACGAACGAGTGATGACGCATACTCACAGCTCCTTTACGGCGTCAGAACGCCGCATACGGCCATAACTCACAGGACTCACTCACACACACTCACACCCCGCGAATCGGCCCCTGGAGACACGGTATGGGTGTGTGTGAGTGTGTAACAGTAGCTTCCACGAGCGCCGCTACGCTGCACCTTTCCGGCCTCGACGAGCTCGCCGAGGCGGGTCTGCACCTGGCGGTCGTCGGCACCAAGCGCTTCGATGATGGCCCGACTTGTCCGCGCCTCACCAGCCTGGCCGAGCAGGTCGAGGATGCGCTCGGGCAACGACAGCACCACCGGTTCGCCAACCACTATCGCGAGCGGCTCCGGCTCCGGCTCTGGTTCCGGTTCATACGGTCGCGGTGCCACCCCACCGGCGGCGTACACGAGATCGTCATGACCTATGAGTGGCACTTGCACGACCCCGAAGACCCCGCGTGCGACGAAGAGCACCTCGCCCACGGCCAGTTGTGCCGCCTGATGTGCCAGCCGCTCCCCAACCAGGAACGTGGCACTCCGTGGATCCGACTGTGCCACCGCCCGATGGCGGCTCAGGTTGCGCAGTGGTGCCGCGTAGCGCGACGCAAACAACTGGGCATTCCATTCGTAGCCGATGGCCACGATGAACAGCCCAACTTTGGGATATTGCGACCCAATGCGGATGAGCAGCTCCATCGCGCCGCCCAGCTCACCGCTGAGCGTTTGGGCAGGAAATTCGTCGATGACGAGCAGCGCTGGCGTCCGGTCGGGGTCGCCGTTGATGCGCGCCTTACCGAGTTCGTCGAAGGCCTGATAGTCGCGAGGATCTCGTGTTGCTCGATGGCCTGACGGGTGAATGCCCCCGACAGCGGTAGTCCACGAGCGAT
>JAAUTF010000186.1 GCA_012031775.1 Candidatus Altimarinota bacterium
TCCTGCGCCAGGTCACCTTGGGCCAAGGCCGGCACGGCGGCGACGAGCGCGCCGACCGTGGTGAGTGAGACCGGCTCGGCGGTCAACATCGTCTACTGGGGATCGTTCAGCGGCGGCCTGGGCGAGGCTGAACAGGCCATGGTCAACGCCTTTAACGAGTCGCAGCAGGATGTACAGGTCGAGTACCAGTTTCAGGGCAGCTACGAAGAGACAGCGCAGAAATTCACAGCGGGGCTGCAGGCCAACACCATCCCCGACGTGATTTTGCTCTCGGACGTGTGGTGGTTCAGCTTCTACACCGGTGAGGCGATCACCGTGCTCGACGAACTGATCGCTGCCGAAGGTGTAGACCTGGCCGACTACGAGCCGGTGCTATTGAACGAGGGTGTGCGCCAGGGCAAGCAGATCTGGATCCCGTTTGCGCGCAGCACGCCGCTCTTCTACTACAACAAGGACATTTTTGCCGAGGCTGGCCTGCCCGATCGCGCGCCGGAGACTTGGGCTGAGTTCCAGGAGTGGGCACCGCAGCTCGTACAGCGCGATGGCGATACGCTGAGCCGCGCAGCATTTGCGCACCCGAACGGTGCTAGCTATATCGCATGGCTCTTCCAGGGTGTAACCTGGCAGTTCGGCGGGCAATACTCGACGCCGGACTTCCAGATGACGATGACTGACCCAAATACGGTGCGTGCTGCGAAGTTCTTCCAGGATACGGCCAACACCGAGAATTGGGCCATCCTGGCAGATGACATCAATCAGGAGTTTATCGGCGGCACGGCGGCAGCGATGATGGCCTCCACCGGTGGTCTGGCCGGTATTCAAGAGAACGCGCCGTTTAACGTTGGCGTCGGCTTCTTGCCGATGGAGACGAGCTTTGGCTGCCCCACTGGCGGCGCAGGGCTGGCGATTCCCTCGGGCGCGCCGGCAGAGAAGCAGGCGGCGGCGATGAAGTATATCGCCTTCGCCACCAACCCAGAGAACGCTGGTGTGTGGTCGCGTAGCACTGGCTATATGCCGGTGCGCATCAGCACCAAAGAGACGGCGGAGATGCAGACTTTCTTCGCCGAGAACCCGAACTTCAAGACGGCGGTGGATCAGCTGCCGAAGACGCGTGCCCAGGACGCTGCGCGTGTGTTTGTGCGCAACGGCGATCAGATCATCGGCAGAGGCCTGGAGCGCATCGTGGTGAACAACGAAAGCCCCGAGACAGTCTTCGCCGCTGTGGGCGAGGAATTGCAGCAGGCTGCCGAGCCGATCCTTGAGGATCTGCAAGCGATCGAGGGGTAGGCTACCGGCTACAAGCTACCGGCTACAGGGGCGGGAAGTGACACACTGCGTCGCTTCCCGCTCGTGCTTTTTTACGCCATCAGCATGATCACGACGATAACGCCGCAGAGGACGATCAGCGGTAGCACTACACTACCTCCTGGCTGCGGCAGATCGCGCGGCTCGGCCTGGATGTAAAGGACTTGGGGTGCTTTGCGTGTCGGCATGCTCTTCTGGAACGCCATCCCCGCGATGAAGGCGATCAGGCCGAAGACCAGCAGTGCTTCCATTGCCCCCTCCTTGATTAGTGTTGTAACGACAATTAATGCGGTGGTGAAAATGCGAGAAAATTGCTCGCCTGTAGTGTCGAGTATACACTAAGGGGTGGGTTTGTCAATCCGACTCAAGGCGGATATGACGGGCAGACGTGTAGCGCACAATGACTGGCATCATCGTAAAGCTTGCCGCACTGCGGGTTAGCTACAGCACGAGGTTCTTTACGCAAACACCCTTTCTTTAATCCAGGTCTTAGTATAGGGCGCTGCTAGCATGGTACACTTTAAGCGGTGTTTACAAAAAATCGTACCTTGATGCCGGGTACATCTGGCAGCAATTAAGCAGATAAACTTATGACACAGTTTGACTCAACGTATGTTCAACCGCGTCGCACTGGCCTTTCACTGTGGCTGGTGCTGCCACTCCTGTTGATCGCCCTCGTCGGGCGTAGGTGGCGGCTTCTTGCTTGGCCGCACTTCCTCACCCGTTGGCGCTTGCACCGAGAGCGAAGAAGTCTGCGCCGCCTTCGATGCCTTCTGGCAGACATGGAATCTCGCCGAGGAGCGTTTTGTCGATGCCGAGGCGCTCGATCCCGAGCAGATGACGGCTGGCGCTATCGCCGGTATGTTAGATAGCCTCGGTGATACTGGCCACACCCGCTATCTCACCGCTGAAGAGGCGACGCGCTGGGACGAGTCGCTGAGTGGCTCTTTTGAAGGCATTGGTGCCTATGTCGATGTGCGCGATGGCCAGACAATCATCGTCGCGCCGATTGAAGGATCGCCCGCCGAGCGCGCCGGTATTCAGCCTGGCGATGCGATCCTGGCGGTCGATGGTGAGGAGACGACAGGTTGGACATCGCAGGAGCTGGCGACACGGGTGCGTGGCCCGGCGGGCAGTAGCGTCATTTTGACTATCGAGCGCGCTGGTGAGGCTGCGCCCTTCGATATCACCGTCGAGCGCGCCGAGGTAAATGTGCCGAGCGTGAGTTGGCGTATGCTACCGGGTGATGTGGCGCTGGTGCGGCTAACGTCGTTTGCCGCTGATTCTACCGATGATATGCAGCGCGCGTTGAGCGAGGCCCAGGAGCAGGGCGCGCAGGCGGTGATTCTAGAGCTGCGTAATAACCCCGGCGGCCTACTCAACGAGGCGATCGGCGTGGCCAGCCAGTTCCTACCGCGCGGTACAACCGTGTTGCTCGAGGCCGAACGCGGCGGCCAGCGCGATGCCCAGGTTGCCGTGTCGGGCGGTGTTGCGCTCGATATCCCGCTTGTAGTACTCGTTAATGGCAACTCAGCCAGTTCCTCAGAGATTGTGGCTGGTGCTTTGCAAGATGCTGAGCGCGCCACCGTCGTCGGCGAGACCACCTTTGGCACCGGCACTGTGCTCTCAACCTTCCGCCTTGACGATGGCGGGCGCTTGTTGCTCGGCACACAGCAGTGGCTGACGCCCAACGGTCGCCTTATTCGCAACCAGGGCATCGCTCCTGATGTTGAGGTGCTCCTGGATGTAAATCAGGCCCCACTTACACCGGCAGAGGCGGCCACGCTCGACGCCGCTCAGCTCGCTGCCAGTGGTGATACACAGCTGTCCCGCGCTTACGAGCTGGCAACGCAGGCTATCGCGGCCCGTTGACATATGGTAGTGCCCCTGCTATAGTGCCCTCTCCGAGCTGAGATATGAAAAAAGTGGTCAACAGGTTTGGTGGCTGTGCCGTCAAACCTGTTGACCACCGCATTTTCTTACCTGCGGGAGCACTCTATGAGCATCAAGTCCGATCGCTGGATTCGGCGTATGGCGTACGAGCACAGCATGATCGATCCCTTTGTCGAGGGTCAGGTTCGTGAGGGCGTGATCTCCTACGGTCTAACTTCCTACGGCTACGATATGCGGGTCGCCGAGGACTTTAAGGTTTTCACCAACGTGTATAACGTGCTTGTCGACCCCAAGCACTTTGACGCGCGCTCTTTCGTCGATATTTCTGCCGCTTACTGCGACATCCCACCGAACTCGTTTGCGCTGGCGCGCTCGGTCGAGCGCTTTCGTATCCCGCGCAGCGTGAGCTGCATCGTGCTCGGTAAAAGCACGTATGCACGTTGTGGAATCATTGTGAATGTAACGCCCTTAGAACCTGAATGGGAAGGCTTCGTGACGATCGAGATCAGCAACACAACGCCGCTGCCAGCGCGTATTTACGCCAACGAAGGCATCGGCCAGGTCTTATTCCTCGAGAGCGACGAGATCTGCGAAACGTCTTACGCCGACAAGCGCGGGAAGTATCAGGGCCAGCAGGGCATTGTGCTCCCGCGTATTGAGGCTAAGGACTGAGTATAGAGCGCAGAGTATAAAACCAAAGAGCAGAGAAAAAAGGCGCAGAGCCGCAAAGGTTATTCTTTTGCGGCCTTGTGCCTTTGCGGGTCGAAGAAAGAAGTTGCTGTGTTCTGTGTAGTAAAAAGTGCAGCCTAGCGCGCAAAACGGCAGGTGGCGCGGCGTACTATCTCGCGAACTTGCGCGTAGCCGATGAGCGCCAGGGCTTCGCTGAGCGGAATCCAGGCAGCGCAACGAATGCCCTCATCGCATCGTGGCGCTGGTGGCAGGTGGTCGGCGCTGGCGAGGAAGTATGTAACTTCCTTATCGCGCCAAGCCCCTTTTTTGTACACCGGGTATTGCACACAATGCACCAGACGTTCGATCACGCAGTCTAGCCCCGTCTCCTCCGCCACTTCACGAACTGCTGTCTGCTCGAGACTCTCGCCGGCCTCGACGTGACCCTTCGGCAGCGTCCAGACGCCGTGTTTATCCTGGATAAGCAGAATCAGCAGTTGTCCGGTAGGGCTATGCGTGTAGACAACGCCACCAGCGGCCAGCACCGGCAGATGTGGCTGCAAAGAATCGTCCATTAGAGCCCAAACCAAGAGCTGATCTGGCTCTCTAGCTCCACCCACCATTGTGCGAGCGGGGTGCTCGTCGCCGACTGCGAGATAATCTCAAGCTGGCCGCTGGCGAGCAGGTAGCCCATAATAACCATTAATAGGCCGCTGAGTACGCTGGTGGTATGCAGGTGAATGCTCTGATTGCCGAGCTTCAGCTCGAAGCCGCGCCCGCGAATAACGCGCCAGAACGATGAGCCACTGCCAAGGCGGCTGAAGAAGGCGGTGAGCAGAATCAGCGGCGTACCAAGGCCAAGCGCATAGATAAATGCCAGCGTTGCGCCCTGCAAAATGGCGACGCCCGATGTCGCGGCTAATAATGTTAACAGCGCACCCAAAATCGGCCCGACACAGGCTGTCCAGCCCAGGGCGAATGTGGCACCGTAAAGGTAAGATCCGGTAAGGCTCGCCACAGGGCGCTCCTGGATTTGCGGGCCAGAAAAGCCTTTGCCGAGGATGCCCATGATACCGAAGATAATCACCACAACGCCGCCCCAGAAGGTCAGCGCATCTTTGTTGGCGAAGAGCACACCACTAAGTGCGGTGGCGCTTGCGCCGAGCATGGTGAGCGTGGTTGCTAGGCCGAGAAAAAAAGCGATGCTCATTACCACAACACGCTGGCGCTGTGCCTGAAAAGTGAATGCGAAATAAGCCGGCAGAATCGGCAACGTGCATGGCGAGAGAAAGCTGAGCACGCCAGCGATAAAGGCCGGTAGCGCCAGCACCAGAACGTTGGCATCTCCGGTGACGAAGCGCTGCCCACTGTTGAGGCTCAACACGACGAGCATGGCCAGCGCCAGGATTATGCCGATAGCGACTAGGCCACGGCGTCCTGGCTCGTGACGTTCTGTTGGGCTAATCGGTTCCTGGCTGGGTGAGAGCGGATTGCTTGCCACAGGCTTCTCCTCATCTATGGTTGGGCGCAGCATATGAGGCCCTTACAAGTGTCGGGTGTCGATCTTTACTCCGTGTTGACGCACTAACGCGAAGGCTTCGTCGTCGATGCTGTACTCGCCGGTGAAGTTCAAGGTGCCGCTGGGGATATCGTAGCGATAGCGCTGGAGCATCCAGCGGCTCTGTTCACCCTGTCGTATGAGGTTAAATTGCCAGGTCGGTCCTTCGTTCAGGTACTTCTCGTCGACCATCCATGCTAGCTCATCTGCGTGCAGCATAACCTGCACCATAGCATCTCGGCGACTGCGGCTCGCGCTTTCATCGCTCGTCGGAAGCACTGTCGCTGTCATTGACATCGTTTGTCGGCATTTCTAGGGTTGTCTGCGGTCTTACTGGGGACATTATAGCACTCTCACACCAACATCGCTGAGGTGTCGGCAATGCCGACACCTCAGCGCATGTTGCTTGTCGTTATCTTGTAGCCGATCAGGTGCGCGCAGCGCGCCACGCAGCAGCAGCGTAACGCCCGTTCGGGTCGAGCGTCTCGCTGGCGTTGTAATGCGCGCGCGCCGCCTCTAGATCGCCGAGTTGGCGGTGCAGTTCGCCGAGATAGTAGTGAAACTCGGCGCGTTGCGGGGTTGCGCTGTTGGTCAATAACGCGTCGACTCCGCGCAGCGCAAACTGCGCCTCGTGTACTCGCCCGGCGTTAATCAGGGTGGTTGCCAGCGCACACGAGAGTGCCACTTCATCGGCGGCGCTCAGCTCACCATTCAGCCCGGCGCGCAGCCGTCGCTCGACGACATCCAGGTTGGCACCGAGCGCCTGCTCAGCACTGGCGAGATGCAAATGAGCGGCAGCACAGCCGCTATCGCGCAATAGAGCCTCTGTGGCAGCAGCGTAAGCCGCCTGAGCTTGGCCGTCTTCCAGCAACGCACCGCTGAGTAATGCGTGCAAACGCGCCTGCTGTGGGTAAAGCACGATGGCTTTCTTCAGCGCAGCTACTGCCTCGGTACTGCGGTTGCGGCCCTGAGCGATCAGGCCGCGTAGCGCATAAACATCCGCTGAGTAGGCGTAGAGCCGATGTGCAAGCCCCGCCAGTCGCTCAGCACGCACGTAGTTCGCCTCCATGTAAGCTTGGCGCGCTGCAATCAGCAGACCGAGGCGGGTGCCGAACCAACTGACACAGAGCAGGCCCGGCAAGGCCAGGGCCGGCGGCGCTCCAAAGAGGGCATAGAACGCGAGCAGCACCGTCAGGATAACCGCCTCCGGAACGAGCATCAGCTGCCGACGCAGATGTTCCAGACGCACCCCGAGCTGCACGGTGTCGTATTGGGTCGGTCGTTGACTCGCCATTCCGTATCGCTCCTTACAACGTATTTACAATCGCGGGATGAAGGCTTTCTTAACGTCAGTATAATGACGCTTGTGACATCTACTGTCACAAATTTGCGTCACTGTGCTATAGTGGCCCCAAGCTATAGTGGCCCAACCTAAATAAATTGAGCAGATTTTGTGCCAACCGATTTGCAACATTTGTTAAAAGCGCCCCGTCCTATGCGCAGGGCAGGAAGATTACCAGGTTGAAGTCTGGCGCTAGAAGAGGAGTTTTATTATGCAACCACGTCTTACGCGCAACACCGATGAGAAGATGGTCGCTGGTGTGAGCGGCGGCTTAGCTGAATATTTTAATGTTGATCCGGTGATAGTCCGGCTTATTTTTGTTTTGCTGACGTTGACCAGCGGTTTTGGTATTCCGGTGTATCTTGTCCTCTGGGTGATTATGCCCGAGGCGAAGACTCCCCAGCCGCCTGCTGCGGACGGTATCTATCAGGCACCCGCACAGGCGAGCGAGGCGCGTCAGGTCATGGTCGGCCAGCGCGCCACTGTGCAGCAGCGGCCTGGTGTCGCTAGCCCCGAGCGGCGTTACGATCCGATCACTGGTCTGCCGATCAATTCTGATCCCGTGGTGGGCGAGACGGTTCATTTGAACGTAGGCGATCAAATGCAGCTAACACAGCATCAGCCAGGTGCTCGTCCACGCAATTGGTCGACGCTGGGCGCGATTTTGCTTGGCATCGGTGGCCTGATCCTGCTCGAACAGATCGGCCTTAACATGTCGCTGGTCTTCCCCGCACTGTTAATCGTCGCTGGCGTGGTTTTGTTGTTGCGTAAGCGCTAGTACAGCACGGCGGAAGTCGTTTCCGGGCCTATGCGCGCTTGATTTCGCCACCATCAGGCGTTCGCCTCCGGCGGACAGATGCTTCAGCGTACGAGCAGGATGTGGTTTTTCGATGTGGCAGCAGAATTTCCAAGAGGCGCATCGTAGTGATGCGCCTCTTTTTGATTCCAACGGGTTGTGGTAGCATTGGAGTACAGTTTACAGGTGAGAGGTTACAGCGGCAGTTCCCTCACTGTACCCTGTCACCTAACAATCTGTACCTATCAAGGAGGGCCACGATGACTGCAACAGTTCCTGCGGAGATTCTCCAGACAACACCCGATATCCGCCCGACGATTCTCGATACTATCGGCAATACACCTCTGGTGCGCATCAATAAGCTTGCACGCGGCATTCGCCCCATAGTGACCGCGAAAGTAGAGTTTTTGAATCCCGGCGGCAGCGTGAAAGACCGCATCGGTATTGCGATGATCGAAGATGCTGAGCGCCGTGGCTTACTTAAGCCGGGTGGCACTATCGTTGAGCCGACAAGTGGTAATACCGGCATGGGGCTGGCGATCGCTGCTGCCATCAAGGGCTATAAGACGATTTTTGTGATGCCGGACAAGATGAGCGAGGAGAAGATCCGCGCACTGCGCGCCTTCGGTGCGCGCGTGGTGATCACGCCAACTGCGGTCGAGCCCGACGACCCGCGCTCCTACTACTCGGTCAGCAAGCGCCTGGCCGAGGAGACGCCTAATGCACTTCTGGCTGGTCAGTACTGGAATCCCGCTAACCCCGAGGCCCATTACCGTAGCACTGGGCCTGAGATCTGGCAGCAGTCAGCTGGGCGCGTCAGCGTTTTTGTCGCTGGTATGGGCACCGGCGGCACGATCAGCGGCACCGGACGTTATCTCAAAGAGTGCAGTCCACAGGTTAAAGTCGTCGGCGTCGATCCGATCGGCTCGTTGTATACCGAGTATTTCCGCACTGGTGTGCTCGGCCCGGCACACGGCTACAAGGTCGAGGGCGTGGGCGAGGATTTTTTGCCTACCACCATGGATTTTAATGTCGTCGACGATGTTGTGCAGGTCAGTGATCGCGAGAGTTTTTTGATGACACGTCGCCTGGTGCGCGAGGAAGGTATCTTCTGCGGCGGCTCTTGTGGGCTGGCAATGGCCGGTGCGCTGAAGTGGTTGCGCAGCCCTGCTGCTGAGTCTCTCACTGAAGACGATATTGTTGTGGTGCTCTTGCCCGATAGTGGTAGCCGCTATCTCAGCAAAGTCTTCGACGATGCTTGGATGCGTGAGAACGGCTTCCTCGAAGCGTCCTCAGTTGGTGATATGCTCGCCGAGCGCTCGCGTGAGGTGATCTCTGCCGATGAGCACACTAGCGTCGCCGCCGCTATTCGCCTGATGAAGACCCATAGCATCTCGCAGCTACCAGTGATTGACTCGACGGGCAGCCTGCACGGTCTGGTTAGCGAGAGCGATCTGCTCGACTATCTGGTGAACGGCGGTGCGATGGAGCACACTATCACCGATCTGCACACTCATAGCGTCGCTACCGTTACTCCCGATACTTCCATGGAAGATCTTACCGGCGTTTTTGGCCGTGATGCCGCTGCCGTGGTGCTCGACGAGGGCAAAGTTGCCGGTATCGTGACGAAAATCGATGTGATCGATTTTCTGGCCAGCCGCAATCGCTGATAAAAGAGGATGTGGGTGCTGATTTTTAGCGGCTCAGGCGCAAAAACTGGCACCCACACCTCCATCTTTAGGATAACTGGTAAGAAACTAATGCCAACCATCGAATTTAATCGCTATTATCGCTACGACGAAGTCGCCGCTACGCTCAAAGCTTTTGCCGAGGACGTACCCGCAATTGGCTGAGCTACGCAGTATCGGTACCAGCCACGAGGGGCGCGACATCCTGTTGCTCACGCTGACTAACCGCGAGACCGGCTCTGACATCGAGAAGTCGGCCTACTGGCTCGACGCCAATATTCACGCGACCGAAGTGACGGGCTGTATGGGTGCTTTGCACTTCATTCAGCGCTTGCTGACGGGCTACAAGGTTGAGCCGCAGGTTACCGCTTTGCTCGACCGCCGCGCTGTCTATGTAGT
>JAAUTF010000187.1 GCA_012031775.1 Candidatus Altimarinota bacterium
AAAATCGCCGAGCTGCACCCCGCGGCGCGAGCCAGCGGCCCAGCCAGCGGGCAGGCCAGCGCTGCCAGGTGTGGCCATATCGGCGTTCGGTAGCAGATTATCGGCGAGTAAGGGCAGATAGCGCAGTCTGCCACACGCTGACGCGCATAGAGCACTACCCCAAACATTCCCAGCAGCAAGCTGCAGATTGTCGCCCCGATCAGCAAACGTCGCGAAACCATACTTTCCCCTTCAAACGCCCCATTCTAGCATAAGATATGTGGTTGCCGTGTTGGGCTGGCGTTGCCAGCCCAACACGGCAACGTCGTCTCCGGCACTATGCTTGAGGTGGCTTCGCCACCCCAAGCATAGTGGGTGGGTGGGGCGCAAGCCCCAAGACGTTGCAATGGCCCTATGTTGCCAGCCCAACACGCCAAGTACACTAAAGAAATAATCCACTTCACGATGGTTACGCCACGCGGTACAATAGAGCTATACAGCGGCACAAAACATGATCTGCAACCTGCACACGGCTTGTGCGTAGATCATATGGAGAAGCAGACTTTAGCGGCCATACGGAAAGGACCCCACTATGACTGGCCTCTTCCTCGGGTTTGTAATCGGCTTCCTGATCTGGTTCGTGCTGCGTTATGTGCTCGGCGGTTTCTATACCGTCGACCAGAACGAGCGCGCGGTGAAGACCGTTTTCGGGCGCGCTGAGCGCCTCTCCGGTGCGGGCGACATAGCCTTTGCCGAGTTCCTCAACCCAGAGGAGCGCGATCGGTATAATTACCCGCAGCTGCGCGTCATCCAGCCCGGCGGCCCCTACTTTAAGTGGCCCTGGGAGAAAATCTACAAGGTCTCGATCGCAACTCAGACCATTAACATGGCGCAGGATCTGGAAAGCCCCAGCGCTAATAACAACGGCCAAATACTTGAAGCCGTCACCAAAGACCATCTGAACGTTGGCTTGAAGGGCCAGATTCGCTACCGCGTCTCGGAACAGAATTTGTACGCCTTCCTCTTCGGCGTCAAAAGCCCGATCATCCATGTGATGGGCTACTTCGTCTCGATTTTGCGTGAGCGCATCGCCAACTTCGAGGCCCCCGCGTCGAGCAAGGCCGTCAATAGCGCCCAGCCCACCGATGCCGCACTTGTCACTGGTGTCTCGATCAACGACTTGCGCAAGAACCTGCGCGATCTGAACGAGCATATGGATCGCGAGTGTATCTCGTCGCCGGCGCGCTACGGCATTATCCTTGATGCCTCGTTGATCACCGAGATCGACCCGCCCGCCGATGTCGAGGGCGCGCTCGCCGCGATCAATACGGCGCACAACCACGTATCTTCCGAGATCAGCCTGGCCCAGGCCGGTGCCGATCAGAAGCTGGTGCAGTCGAAGCGCGCGGTGGAGATCGAGACACTGAAGGCTCAGGCCGAGGTCGAGCCGCTGAAGGCGCTCGCTACGCAGCTGCACGAACTGAAGCGCAGCGGCGGCGACGAGGCACTTAGAACCTATATTCGCAACGTACGCCTCCGGCTCTATAAGCAGGCCCGCAGTGTGATTATGGAGGTGCAGCAGTGAGCTTCCTTATCGGTCTTGGCATGGGTTTGATCCTGCCGATCATCATTGTGCCGATCATTCTGGGCCTGATGCAGATGCTCGGCTTTTACACCATCGTACGTGAGGGGACAGCACAAGTCTTCGTGCTTTTCGGGCGCGTGGTTGGCGTTGTCACCGAGCCGGGCTTGCACGTGCTGTGGGGCATTCTCGGCCCCTCGGCGCTGATCATTAATTGGCTAGGCAAAAAATACACGCTCGATATGCGGCTTGATCAGCGCTATCTGCGCTCGCAGCCCGTTAACTCGGAAGAAGGCGCGCCGATGGGCATCGGCGTGTGGTACGAGATGAGGATCAGCGATCCGATCTCGTACTTGTTTAAGAACGCCGACCCGCAAGGCTCGCTGGCGGCCAATGTCTCGAACGCGGTCATCCGCACACTTTCGAACTTGCCGCTCGACGAGATGTTAGAGACGCGCCACACCATAGCCGCGCCGTGCGCCAGGAAGTCGCGCCGAAGTCGAGCGAGTGGGGCTATCAGCTTGGCTCGGTTTATATCCGTAAGGTGCATTTCCGCGACCGCGAGATGATCCACCAGATCGAGGCTAAGGTGGTTAACCGTCTGCGCCAGGTAACATCGGCGATCAATCAGACAGGCGCGAACCAGGTGAGCATTATCACCAGCGCTGCCGAGCGCCAGGCTGCGGTGGAGTTCGCCAAGGCCGAGGCGATCCGCCCCGAGATCCTGGGCCAGGCCCTGCGCCAGATCGGCTCCGACCGCGAGGTGGCCGAGGCGTTGTTCCAGATCCTCGAGGCGCAAAACATTATCGACTCCGGCGCGCCGATCACCATGGTGGCTTCGCGCAGCGAGATGTTAGCACCGCTGCTAGCAGCCGACACCCTGCCCGCGCTGCCAGCTAATGGTCGCCGCAGCAACTAGTACAGCGCGGAGATGGACATATACTTCAGCGTACGATTACAGGTCGGCGGAAGTAAGCAAGAGGTCGCGCTGGCAATGCCAGCGCGACCTCTTTATTAGATGATGCTGACCGCCAGCTTTGAAGGGCAGCTATGCCGAACGGGTATAATTGCGTAATGGCACGTAGGTGCGCAGCATGCCGCGCCCCTACGCGCCATTACCGGCAACCGTACTACAGCGCCTCAAGCGGCTTGGCATTGCCGCGCACCGGGTGCGGGCCAGCGGTAGGCGCGGCCCAGCGCACCGCGTTGGCGATCACCCGCAGCACCTCGGCGTTATAGTAGGTCGGGTAGGTCTCGTGGCCGGGCCGAAAGTAGAAGATCTTGCCGTTGCCGCGCCGGTAGCAGCAGCCGCTACGGAAGATCTCGCCGCCCTTGAACCAGCTCACCAGCACCAGTTCTTCTGGCGCGGGGATGTCGAAATGCTCGCCGTACATCTCCTCACGTTCGATCTCAATGTACTCGCCGATGCCTTCGACGATCGGGTGGCCCGGCTCGACCACCCAGAGCCGCTCTTTCTCATTGGCCTCGCGCCATTTCAGATCGCAGCTAGTGCCCATCAGGCGCTTGAAGATCTTCGAGAAGTGGCCCGAGTGAAGCACGATCAAGCCCATGCCTTCCAGCACCCGCTGCTGCACCTTCTCCACCACACTATCATGTACATCGCCGTGCGCCATGTGGCCCCACCAGGTCAGCACATCTGTCTCCGCCAGCACTGCGTCGCTCAAGCCGTGCTCCGGCTCGTCGAGCGTGGCCGTGCGCAGCGTAAAGCCGTACGGCTCGAGGCCAGCAGCGATCGCGCCGTGAATGCCCTGCGGGTAGATCTCCGCTATTGTCTGGTTCTTTTGCTCGTGTCGGCCCTCGTTCCAGATCGTTACGCGTGTCATAGGTGTTCCTTTTTCCTAAAGGACTAAAAGGGGTGTATAGAGCGTACTAGACCGCAAAGCGGTCTAGTACGCTCTATACTTTCTCTTTCCTCCTCCTATTGTAGCAAATTCTGCTCACGCGGCATGATCCAGTTCGCCGGGCCAAGGCTTACCCGTGTGCTGGCGAGGTCGACATGAGGATCGATGAGGTAGCTCGCTGGCCCTCCGTTGAGCGAGGCGGTGGCGAAAACAGTGATCTGTGGCCGTGGTGCGCCGCGCCGCTCGTGCTCGTCGGCGACAAAGTGGGCGAACTGCTGGATCATATCGGGGCGCGTAGCCATCTTGCCTTCCTGGCGCGCCGTGATCCAATCGCGCGGCTCGATGCGCTGCCGCTCGCCGCTCACCGGATCGCTAGCGAACATCACCAGGTCGGCGTCTTTGTCGCGCAGTTTCATGCGCCAGGCAAAGCGATGGCCTTCTTCGCTCCAGGCCACATCGCTTGGATAAAGCCAGTGCCGTAACGGGATCAGTAGTTGGCCCAGCGCGTAGACATGCAGCGCCACCAGCAGCGCGATAATAGCCGGGGCGCTGCGCCGCACCTGTTTTTCTACGCCGACAGGCCACTGCGACACTTGCAACTGGCGACCCAACAGAGTACGTGGCCAACCCGGCTGCGGGAAGAGAACCAGCGCCGCGACCATCAGCCACGGGAAAATACCGATGCTGAAGATCTGGCCGTTCAGCGCATTGAATCCTACCGCTGCTGCAGCACCCAGCCAGAATGTACGCGGCCAGAGCAAGAGCAAGGGCACACACAGGTCTATTAGTAACCCACCCCAGGCAAAAGCCAGGCCCGACCACGGCTGCGCCAGCAGCGGGCCGATCACGATCAGATCGTCTCGCCGTGCCAGCCACTCGTCAAGCGGCTGGCCGCTGAGCCAATCGCTGTTGAGCTTGGCAATGCCGCCATAGAAATAGACGATGGCGACTTGAAAGCGCAGCAGTAGCAGGCTCCAGCGCGGTACCACCGGTGCTGTTCCCGGCTTCAATAGGCCATCGAGCGACCAGGCTCGCTGTGCTGGGGCCAGGGCCATCAACAAGCTGAGCAGTGCGATCAGGTAGAAGTGATTGAGGTATTGCGCTTTATCGAGCAAAAAGATATAGCTGAAAGCAAGGCAGAACAGCCATGCCGCCACCCGGTAGAACAGGCCCGCTGCCACCATCAGCGCCAGCAACCCGGTAGCGGCGAAGTGCCAGTACATACCATCACCCGGCCAGGGCTGAATAAAAGGCAGATAGCTGAAGAAAAATGAAGGTTCGATATAATAGCGCGCGATCCAGCCATTCTCAAAATAGCGAACCACTTCCCAGGCCATCACCACACCGAACAAGATCCGAAAGAGCGCAAGCGATGCGCCATCAACATCGGCGAGCAGGTAGCTGCGCCAGCGCAATAACGGCTGAGCCGCCGTTTGCGTAACACCTGCCCCGCCGGGTGAAATCGCCGTTTGTGCCATGTTCCCCCCTTAGCCAAGGACTCAAAGGCATTTTGTAGCGGTTAGTTCTGGCCGCTTGGCGCCAAAACCGGCCATTCCATCACCTTCCTAAAACCTGTCTCTGCCAGACCAGTACAGGGTGGTAGCCCCGCCTAAGCAGAGCGCTGAGCAGAATAAAAAATACGCCATCTTCGGTGGATAGGGTATACTTGCAACGATTGAGCCAGAAGAGGAGCATATAGATGAAGCGCACTCATAATTTTAACCCCGGCCCTGCGGTTTTGCCCGCGCCCGTGCTCGAACAGGCACAGGCCGAGATGCTCGACTATCGCGGACGGGGTATGTCGGTTTTGGAGATGAGCCACCGCTCGAAAGAGTACGAGGCGATCAACGCCAGTGTTGAAGCACGCTTAAAACACTTGCTCGGGCTCGGCGACGACTACCGCATTCTGCTGATGCAGGGCGGCGCGAGCACGCAGTTCGCCGTGCTGCCGATGAACTTCTTGCCCGCCGACGCCACCGCCGATTATCTTGTCACCGGCGTGTGGGGCGAGAAGGCCGTCGAGGAGGCGCGCCGTTTTGGTACTGTGCATGTTGCCGCCAACACAGAGGCAGGCGGCTTTCGCGAGTTGCCAGCATCGGATGCGATCACCCTCAGCGCTGCGCCAGCCTATGTGCATATTACCACCAACGAGACCGTTCAGGGTGTGCAGTGGCACGCTTTACCCGCGCTCGGCACTGCCCCGCTAGTGGCCGATATGAGCAGTGATATTCTTGCGCGCCCGCTCGATGCCCGCGCCTTTGCGCTGCTCTACGCCGGCGCACAGAAGAATATCGGCCCGGCTGGGGTTACAGTTGTGGCTGTTCGTACGAAGTGGCTGGAAGAGGCAAACGCCGAGATTCCGGTGGCACTGCGCTACAAAACCTTCGCCAGCAATAATTCACTTTACAACACACCGCCGGTCTTTGCGGTCTATATGCTCGATCTGGTGCTAGAGTGGATCGAGAAACAAGGCCTTGACGTTGTCGGCGAACGCAACGCGCACAAAGCGCAGCTGATCTACGACGCCATCGACGCCAGCGGCGGCTTCTACCGTGGCCACGCCGTGCGCAGCGCCCGCTCGCTAATGAACGTCACCTTCCGCCTCCCCGAAGAACAGCTCGAAAAGCAATTCGTTGCCGAGGCCGAAGCTGCCGGGATGGTTGGCCTCGCTGGGCACCGCTCGATCGGTGGTGTCCGCGCTTCGCTCTACAATGCTCTTGAGATCGCATCGTGCCAGGCGCTGGCGCAGTTTATGGCCGATTTCTTGCAGCGAAACGGGTAACCATGCCAACACAAAGTTTTAGTGCCCAGATTACGTTCGTGCCCGTCGCCGATCTTGCCGCCAGTGCTCAATTCTACGAGACGGTGCTGCTGCTGCGGCTTGAGGTCGACCAGGGTAATGTGCGCATTTACCGCGTCGCTGCGGGTGGCTATCTTGGCCTCTGCCAGAGCGATAGCCCGCTTGGTGCCGACGAGCGGCTGATCCTGACCCTGGTGACCGACGATGTCGACGATTGGCATCAGCGGCTTGTTACTCAGGGGGTTAGCGTCGATGGTACACCACGCCTCAACGAGCGCTACCAGATCTACCATTTCTTCGCCCGCGATCCCGACAGCTACCGGCTCGAAATCCAGCGCTTTCTGCACCCGTTTCCGGCGCACGCGCCTACCCTATCTTTATGAAGGTTGTTATTCTTTCCAAGGCGCTGGTCGTGGGGGTGTATCAGAAGAAGTGTGAGGAGATCGCAGCGCTTGGTGTCGAGCTGCTAGCGCTGGTGCCACCCTCGTGGCGCGAGCCACGCGTAGGCGAGACAAAGCTAGAGCTGCGGTTTACCAACGGCTACCGCCTAGAGACGCTGCCGATCGTGTTGAATGGGCGGCATCATCTGCATTTTTACCAGGGCCTGCGCGCGGTACTGCAGCGCGAGCGCCCCGATGTGTTGCATATTGATGAGGAGTCGTTTAACCTGGCGACGTTTCAAGCCATGCGCGCTGGCGTTGCCCTTGGCGCGCGCTGCTGCTTCTACAATTACGCCAATATCGAGCGTCACTACCCGCCGCCGTTCAACCTCTTTGAGCGCTACAACTTTCGCCACGCCGCGCACGCGGTCGCCTGCAACCGAGAGGCCGCCACGATTATCCGTCGCCACGGTTTTGACGGCCCGCTCAGTATTATCCCACAGTTCGGCGTCGACCCTGACATTTTCAGCCCTGCTGCTGCGAAAGCGGCCAGCGCGGTTTTTACCGTTGGCTATGTGGGCCGGCTGGTGCCAGAGAAAGGCCTGCTCGATCTGGTCGAAGCGCTGCACGGCACAGCGCCCCACATTCGCCTCGTACTGGTGGGCGACGGCAACCAGCGCTCGGCGATCGAGCGCCGTGTTGCCGAACTTCGGCTCGATGAGCGTGTGGTCATTCGCGCGGCGGTGGGTAGCGCACAGGTGCCAGAGACTTTGCGCGGCTTCGATCTGCTGGTGCTGCCTTCGCGCACACGCCCGAACTGGAAGGAACAGTTTGGGCGTGTGCTGGTCGAAGCCATGAGCTGTGGCGTACCCGTGCTTGGCTCTAGCTCCGGCGAGATACCAAACGTTATCGGCGAGGCGGGTCTGGTCTTCCCCGAGGGCGATGTGGCCGCGTTACGGGCGCAGCTTAGTGCGCTCGCCAGCGACTCTGCGCGGCGCAGCATACTGGCCGCGCACGGGCGCGAGCGGGTGCTCGCCTGATTTCACGCAGCGCGCTATCGCCGAGCGCTTTGTGGCAGTGTATCGGCACATGCTCACTTAAAGTGTTATCCACAATTTGCCCACAATGGTGGATAACTTCGAATTTCCCTCTGTTTTCGCCAGAAATAATATAATGTCTTCTCTACAGTTCGAGCCGCTCGACGCCCCGGGTGCCAAAAGCAAGGCCGCCCATAGTGGCGAGGGTGGCAACAAGAACGGCGAGCAGCCAGCCGCCCAGCGTCAGGGTAAGGCTGAAGGGGCCGCCGACAACCTCGGCGAGCAGCCGCCCTCCTGCTGCAAAACCGGTGACCAGCGCGAGGTAGACGGGCAGCAGAACAACACTGAGACACCCGGCCTGCCAGCTCGTCTGTTGCTGGGGGTTCTCCCAGGCCAGGTTCGGAAACCAGGCCCCAAGCCCAATGCTGATACTAGTTGCGCCAATGCCAACGAGCATTAGCAGCAGCCATTGGCCTACAAACGAAGCGATGCTCATGCCGGCAAAGAGCGCCAGCGCCAGCAAGAGCGGCGTGCCGACAAGCGGGTAAGGCAAATAGGCCAGCGCAATTTTGCCCAGCAGCAGATTGCGCTCGCTCACTGGTGCTACCTTCAGTAAATACATCGCCCTGCCTTCGCGGCTGATACCCGTGCCCGCCATGGCACCCGAAAGCGTGACGCAGACATAAAAAACGATGCCGGTACTGGCCAGATCGCTGAGCGTGCGCGCCCAGCCTGGCTCGTCTACCGCCGCAATGCTGCGGTCGCTGCCAAAAAGCTGGAAGACCCAGATCGACGCCAGCGCCAGTGGGAAGATCAGCTGCTGCAAGTTGCGCAGGTCACGTCGAAAGAGATGCAAATCCTTCACCAGGATCGCCCGCGACGGCACCGGCAGGAACGACACCAGACGAGCCAGCCCAGACAGAGCACCGCGCTCATCGGCACTACCGACTTCTGACTTCTGACTTCTGCCTCCTGCCCGCACCCGCCCACCCTGGTTGGCCAGGTTGGCCCAGCCAGCGTAGTAGAGCCGTTCGGCGAGCAGCAAACAACTGACGAATGTGAGCAGCGAGAGCAGCACAAAGGCTCCGCCGAGCAGCAGCAGCGTTGGCGTGTCGCCCTCACCAGCGGCCACCAAGGCGCGACCAGCCCATGCCGAGGGGATCAGTGGCGAATTGAGGCTAAGCAGCGTGGTGGCGTTTTGTGCGTTGGCGAACTGTGGCACGAGGCGCCCGGCGAGCTGGGTAAAGAGATAAAAGGCCACACCGATCAGGCCGCCGAGCACGCCGACGATCTCGCGTGCGCGCTGCGCTGGCAGCACACCGCACCGCCGCCATCACCAGCAGTGCGCCGAGGCCGCCGGGAAACAGCGGCATAAGCACAAGCAACAGCAGCGCCACCAGCGCATAGCGCGCGCCATAGCCCATGCCTACGCCGTAGCCGAGCAGAAACGGCGCAAGCACTACCGCAAGCAAGGTATACTGCGGCAGCAGCGCACCGAGAAATTTTACCGTGAACACCGCGCGCATCGGCACCGGCGCGATCAGTAGCATGTCGATATCGCCCGATAGGTAGAGCGCGCTTAGCACCGCGCTGAAGCTGCTCATCACCAGGACGAACAACAGCGTGAAGAAAACCAGTGACGGCACCGCAGCCAAATACGGCTGGAAATCGGTCTCGAAGCCTGGCACCTCCTGCGCTACCTCCTGCAGCGCGGCGATAAACTCGGGGCTGCGTAAGAAACCGACGATCCCGCCCGTAATTTGGTAAATTCCCCAGGCGACGACGCCAAGGATGGCGAACAGCGCAACTGTGCCGAGCTTACGCACGAGTTTGCCGCGCCAGAAACTATTGCGCACAACCTGCAAGCGCGCGCGGGTGATAACTGTCACTGCGTTTAACATAATAGTA
>JAAUTF010000188.1 GCA_012031775.1 Candidatus Altimarinota bacterium
GTGACGCCCACTTCCAGCAGGCCGGAGCTGACGACCATGAAGACCAGACCGAGGACGAAGCCGAATCATCGCCAGACTGATGCCGCCGCGCACGGCCGCCGCGCACGCCGCTTGCTGCGCTCACGCATCGGCCAGGCGATCACGGTCGTTATCTTGAGTGTGATCGGCTTCTTCTATCTCTACCCCCTCCTCTGGATGCTGGGCAGCGCGCTGAAGACGAATCGTGAGTTTTTTAAGCTTGGCATGCAGATTTTACCGGCAGGGAGTTGGAATTTTCACAACTTTGTCGAAGCCTGGACAACGGCGCAATTTGGACAATATTTTATCAATACGGTCTTTGTGACCACCTGTGTCGTGGTCGGCAAGGTGCTGTTTTCGTCGATGCTGGGTTATGTGCTGGCGCGCACCGACATGCCCGGCAAGCGCCTGCTCTTCGGCCTGATGGTGGGTCTGATGTTCATCCCGGCGGGCTATACGATCGTCCCTTTTATCGAGGTGGTGCGCGCGTTGGGGATCTTGAACACGATCTGGGCGCTGATTGTGCCGGCGGTGCTGGGTGGGCTGCTCTTCGAGGCCTTTCTCTACACCGGCTACTTCGCTGCGCTGCCGCGCGAGCTTGAAGAGTCGGCACGTATCGATGGGGCTAACTTTCCGCAGGTCTTCCGCTACATTGCCTTTCCGCTTGCTGCGCCGATGAGCGCGACGGTGGCGCTGCTGGCCGTGATGAACACCTGGAACGATTTCTTTACGCCGCTGGTGCTTGTCTACAACCGGCCCGAGCTGCGCACGCTCGCTGTGGGTATGTACGCCTTTGTCGACCAGAACACCCGCGACTGGGTGCTGACCTGTGCGGCGGCGGTGATCACCATTCTGCCGTTGGTGATCGTCTTCCTCTTTCTGCAGCGCTACTTCGTCGACGGTATTGCAGGTGCGGTGAAATAACCCAGACCCAGAGGACGGCAGATTGCAGATGGGAGATTGTAGATTATTGCTGGGCCTCTCGTGATGTTATCTGCCGGGCTACGATAGCATCTACGACCTTCGTGTATCGTGCCTTCCTCGCCGTATTGTATGCGCGTGCGCAATCGGCTATTGCGCACGCGCTTCCACTAGGTCGCGTATCTGGTCATTCGCGTCAAAACGGCATTCCTCGGCGATACGCGGCGGCAGTGCGTCGAGATCGAGCAGATCGGCGACGATATTGTCGCGACATTGGTCACATGGCCCGCTCTCGTACAATAGCAGCAATAATTCAGCCGCCTCGGGCGCGGGGTAGCGCACAAACAGATCGTGTACACGCGATACGAGCGCGTGGAGGTTTTCGTCGCTGAGCTGGCCTGCCTGGCCTTCTGATTCCTGAGACCTGAATTCAAAATTCTGATCAGGCATCGGCTGCACCAGCGCGGCGAGCATAGCGTAGTCACCCGCTTCGTAGTTGCCTAGCAACAGGATGAGGCCGTATTCCAGCGTATCGGCGGCGGCGAGCAGTTGAAGGGCGCGGGCGCGCAGTTCGGGGTGGCGAAAGCGCGCCAGAACGTGCGCGGCGCGAAACCTGACGAGATCTTTAGGGTGATCGAGCAGCGGTAGCAGCGAGGCATAGCCATAGGGGAAATCGCGCTCGTCGAAGATGGCCAGCAAACGCCACTGAAGATTGGACTCGGTCAGGGCGAGCACATCATCGGCGGCGCGGCGCAGCTCGGTATCGCTGGTGTGTTGGCCCCAGCCCCAGAGATCCTTCAAGTTGAGCAGCTTCGATGCGACCGCCTGGTGGACATCCGTATACGTGAGATCGAGCAACCGTGTGCGCAGCTCCTTCCGCTGCGCCTTTTCCTGTTCATAGATGCGCTGCTCGTCGGGGGAACGGCGCACCATCTGGCGAAACGTCGCGATTCGCGCATCGTTGAGAATTTCTGGCTCGTGGGAATAGGCTGCTTCTAGATCGTCAAGGAAGTGCTCAGATATCCAGCATTCGCTAAAATCGACAGCGCGCTGCATAGCAGCGCCGATCTGCTCGACGACAAAACGCAAGCTTGCCTTGTCGTCTAGTTCGGCTATCTGGTAGGCACCATTGATTTCACCGCAGCTCACATTGTCGAGAAAACGCGCCAGCATCGTTGTTCGCGCCGCGCCATCACCTTCCTGGGCAAAACGCAAGGCGAGATCGAAGAGTAATTCTCTGTCCATCTCATCGTCGGGATCGGCAAGGGCGGCGAGGATATGGGCGCGGAACCACGGCTCTGCGCCCGTCGCCGCGATCAACTCGTGCAGGTAAGGCGCGCGGTCAACACCGGTCTGGCGGTCGTAGATCGGGTTGTAGAGACAAGCCTGGAGAATGACCGTGTAGAAGGGGCTACAATCGTGGGAACGAGCGTATACAATTGTGCGGCCTAAGCCCTGATAGAGGACACGCGCGAATTGATCGGAGTTCAAGCGAAACGTATTCCTTCCTACGTCGGGAGCAGATCGTCAAGTACAGCCACCGGTAAACCTGGTCCACGTCGGAAGGCGGGATCATTTGTTATAAACAGCTCAGATCCGCTCTCTAAAGCTGTAGCCGCATGGAGTGCATCGGGCGTCTTGATACCACAATCAGCACGCAGTCGAGCTGCCTTCTCGATTACTTTACGGTCAATGGGAACAAGTTGTACTTCATAAGTCAACGTGAGAAAGCGGCGATAGCGACGCTCCAAGTGCTTTTTCTCCTCACGCAGCGGTTTAACAAGCGTTTCGAGAAGAGCTATTTCACAACTTGTAACGGTAATAGAACGATTACGTGCGGCGATCCACAGAGCTTGCAAAAGTCCTGCGTAGGGCTGTATCTCCTCAACAGTGTAAATAATAGTGTTTGTATCAACGTATACTGTACCGGATTGAGGAACTGCTAACGTTCCCATGCGTCGCGCTCCTCCCCTAAATAGGCCTTGACCTCTGCCGCATTTTGAAATCCGGTTTCGTTAAGCGGTTCACTGAGGATATCCATAACTGAAAGATGCAGTTTGCTCTTGCCATGCTTTTCTACCAAAAATTCCGCAAAGTCGAGCAGTTCTGCCTGGGCAGAAGGAGGTAGCTTCTCCACCAATTGCATAATATGTCGTTCTGCTGTTGTCATGAAAGCACCTCCGTAGCGCTGTAATTACTCTGATTGGGTATTGTACCATCTTCTGATGCCGCGCTGCCACGTTCTCCCGCTTGACAATACAGCTCTTCTGTTCTAAAGTGGCACGGCATATGCGGTGCTCCTCCATGTTGTGCCGAGCGCATTTGAATGCGATGAATACGGTGGTACAAGCCAATGGTAACAAAGCAGACGGACGCTGTTGCAGATGGTTTTCCGCGCGCTATCGGCAATCCGGCGACGCGGGCCTTGCAGCACGCTGGGTTTTTTACGCTGCACGATCTGACGCGGGCCAGCGCCGATGAGCTGCTGGCGCTGCACGGTGTTGGGCCGAGGGCGTTGCGCATTTTGCAAGCAGCATTGGAAGAACGCGGCCTGACATCGGCACCGTCCGTTCCAAAGCAGAAAAAGCAGAAGCCGTCGTGAACATCAGCCTTGAAACCGCGCGTCGTTTCATCCTTGGCAAGCAGGGGTTGTGGCCGGGGCGGCGTTGGCGCGGCCTGGCCGGAGCCGAGCGCGCCATGGTCGAAGGTGAATATGTGCAGCTCGACCCCTTGCAGATCATCGCGCGCAGCCACGACATCACGCTGCACAGCCGGGTGCTGGATTATACGCCGGGGATGTGGGAAGAACTGGCCTATCAGCAGCGCAAATTTTTTGATTGGGGCGGCTGGCTGGCCGTACGGCCGATGGAGGAGCTGCCACACTGGCGCGTGGTGATGCGCCGCGAGCGCGAGACCCATCCGCGCCTGCGCGATGATGCGCGCGATCACGCCGAGGCGATTGTCGAGATGCGGGCTATTTTGCGCGAGCGCGGCACGGTGAGCAACCGCGATTTCGCGATGGCCTCGCGCACCCGCACCCAGAGTTATCGTGGCCGTAAAGATAGCGCGCTCGCCCTGTATTATCTGTGGCGCACCGGCGAGGTGATGACACACCACCGCGAGCGCTTCGAGCGCGTCTACGCGCTCACCGAAGCGGTCGCGCCAGCACACCTGATTTGTGAGAGCGACGAGGCCGAGGCCGATCGTTTTCTGATCAAGAAGGAGATCAGCTTCTCGGGGCTCGCGCGCCTGAAACGGGTGGGCGATTCCTTTTTGCGCGGTGTGCCCTTCGAGAAGGCCAAACAGCTGCGCGCAGCACTCCTAGCTACTGGTGAGATTATCGAAGTGCAGGTGGCGGGCTGGAAGGAGCCGCATTGTGCGCTTGCCAGCGACGCCGCGCTGCTACACGAGTTACACGCCGGGCGCGTGCCGACAGCCTGGACGCCGCTGGAGACCAGCACAACGGACGAGGTCGTCTTCCTCGCACCGCTCGACCAGGTCAGCGCACGCGGGCGCGCGAAGGTGCTGTTCGGCTTCGACTACATCTGGGAAGTGTACAAGCCCGAGCATCTGCGGCAATACGGCTACTACACCTTGCCCATCCTCTGGGGCGACCGGCTGGTTGCGCGCTTCGACAGCAAGCTCGACCGCACCACAAACACCTTTGTAATCCTGGGCCTGTGGCTAGAAGACGTCGCACTGGGCGCGGACGACGCCTTCGCCGCAGCGCTGGCGCGCGGCTTTGCACGTTTTATCACCTTCCTCGGCGCGCACAGCCTGGACAGCACAGCGATCCGCGAGCCGTTGCTGCGCGAGCGAGTGAGCACTGCGATGGCAGGGCGCTGAGGCTCATAACACGCCATACATCTTGAGCAGTAGAGCAGCAGCCTAACGACCAGCCTTCAGCTGCGCCCGCGAAACTGGTAATAGCATAATTAGGCGGGAAAGAAGTAAAACCACGGCAGCCCGGCGCCTTGAGTATTTCGGAGTCAAGCCTACGCTCGAACATGGCGCAGAATTTCGTCCACGACGCTGACAAGTGGCTGTGTTGCATCTATGATAATGCCGCCGCTGGGTATGTCTTCTTTTGTCCGATGCAATCGCGCAACGAGTTCCTTTTCCTCTGGTCTTCCGCCCCAGTCAGTTGGGTCACGCGCCACGCGTGCATCAAGCCGCCGATACAATGTGTCAAGGTCGTCGACCTCAAGAACAAAAACGCCGTCTAATAAATCTATGAATGTTGAAAAATTCCTCGATCCACCGCAGAAGAAAGATATTGCTTTGCTGTGATCGGCGATCACGGATGTAACTTTGTCTATATCCCAAAGGTGATGTTCCTGCTGCCATACGACCTTGTCCCTCTCGCTCGCATGAACGGGTTCATGTACCGGTTCCCCTGTCTTTGGATCGCCCCGATATTTTAACTCCCGGTCACCGTGGAGGACGTGATACCCGCGTCGCTGCAACTCTTCAGCTACCGAGGTTTTGCCCGTACCGGAGACTCCCTCAATAAGATAATTTCTTTTGCCCATAAGCCCATCCATGCCCTTGGCGGGCAGAAACGCCGCAAGCAGATGCACGCCGTGGTATCATGCATCCTGAACACCTCGTTTGTCAACATAGGTGAGTGGTATCTCCATCTTAACAGATAAGGTTGTTCTGCTGTCCCTGTCGTCACTGACTTTGCTCAAGCCCTGAGCTACCAAGGTGATAGCTTCCGAATGCTATCAGCCGTGCTATCATGCTGCTCGTAGCATAGGAGGACGCCAATGACAACACAAGATGTGACCCTTAGCCTGCCAGCGCCGCTGTATCAGAAACTCAAAGCTCGTGCCGAGCAGACACAGCGCAGCATTGAGGCAGAAGTGCTCGATGCACTTGTTGCATCGGTATCGGTTAGTGATCGACTTCCGAGCGATCTCGAAGCGTCGCTTGCTCAATTAACTTACCTAAACGATGCAGCCCTATGGCAAGCGGCGCGCTCGACAATGCTGCCTGAGCAAAGCGAACATTTGGAGGAACTACACCTTAAACAGCAACGCGAAGGGCTTTCAGCGCAGGAGCAGGCGGAGAATCAGAAGCTTTTGGCGTTATATCGCGAAACGATACTTGTTCGAGCACGAGCGGCGGTACTGCTAAAACAGCGCGGGTACGACATGAGTGATCCGGCAGTAGTTGCGCCTTTGCCATGAGCCGAACACGCATTTCTGTCGAGCTTCGTCAACGTGTGATGGAGAACGGGCGATTTCGTTGCGGCTACTGCCTCACCTCCCAATACATTATCGGCCCACTGCTTGAGATTGATCATTATATTCCTGAGGCACAAGATGGTTCATCAACCGAAGATAACCTGTGCGTAGCGTGCCCAATGTGCAATAGTCACAAAGCAGATCGTATCAGCGCAACAGACCCAGATACCGCAACTGTACAACCCCTATTTAACCCTAAGAACGATAGATGGAATGAGCATTTTACCTGGATCGAAGATGGTACAGTGATGCAAGGATTAACGCCAATTGGGCGTGCAACAGTCGCAGCACTGCAAGTCAATCATCCAGACGCGGTACATGCGCGTAGATTGTGGGTTAGCGCTGGTTGGCACCCGCCAAACGACTGAACACAATTAGGTATTCGTCGAAAGCACACTCGAGTAAACAGTCTCGAAAGAGTCTCTCGCTCTAATTACTTCAACTGAAGCAGATTATGTATTGGAACTCCCTGACCCGAGAGTTCAGATCAAAACTCGAAATGTTAGTCTCGAACCTTGTCCAGCGCGGCTAGGAAGCTCTTCAGCAGGCCGAGTCAAGACACCGTAAGCACGGTACAGGGCATTTCAAGCAGTTCTAACTAGGTTTAGGCAGAGCTGTGGTGAGGGCTCGTCGACCGGAAGGGAGGGTAATGTTTGAGGACATGCTTGACGAACGAGCGGTTGACTGGAGGCATAGTCCTGTGATGTTCATCGAGCAGCGGCTTGAAGACAATACATCAAGCGGCACCAGCTTTTGGGAGAAGGGCCGTGATTTGGCATATGCCAAATCACGGCCCTTCTCCCTGATGGTCGGCACGATATCCTTCATCCTGGGGTTCATGTCAGTATCGAGCGCTCTGCCTTGAGCTGTTTACCGATATTTTCGATCACTCCACCGTCACACTCTTGGCTAAATTACGCGGCTGGTCGACGTCGCAGCCACGGCGCAGGGCAACGTGGTAGGCGAAGATTTGCAGCGGGATCGTGGTCAGCACCGGCGTGAGCAGCGGCGTGGTGGCGGGAACGAAGATCGTGTGGGCGGCCTTGCTGGCGAGCGTGGTATCACCTTCGGTGCCGATGGCGATAACCTGCCCGCCGCGCGCGCTGACTTGCTCGATGTTGCTGAGCATCTTTGCGTAGATCGCATCTTGCGGCGCGATGCAAACGACGGGCAGCTGGTCGTCGATCAGGCGACCGGGCCGTGTTTCATTTCACCAGCGGGGTAGCCTTCGGCGTGGATATAGCTGATCTCCTTGAGTTTTAATGCCCCTTCCAGCGCGATCGGGTAATTGATCTGGCGGCCCAGGTAGAGCGCGTTGTTGGCGTGGTGATAGCGTTCGGCGAGTTGCTCACACTGTGTGGCACAGCTCTCGATCAGCGCATTCACCTTGTTTGGCAGTTCGATCAGCGCTTGCAGATGTGCGCGGATCTGCTCTGGCGCGAGCGTATTGCGCGCCTGGGCCAGCCGCAGCGCGAAGAGGTAGCCAGCCACAATCATCGAGGTGAAGGCCTTCGTTGAAGCGACGCCGATCTCGGGGCCGGCGTGCAAATAGATCGGCCCGCCGTCGGCGAGGCGCGCGGCCTGGCTGCCGATGGCATTCACGATGGCAATGCTCGGCACGCTCTGTGTACGCGCCAATTCCATCGCGGCCAAGGTGTCCACCGTCTCGCCGCTCTGCGTGATCGCCAGCAGCAGCGCGTCGTCGCCGAGCACCGGCTCGCGGTAGCGAAACTCGCTGGCGTAATCGACCTCGACGCGCACGCGGGTCAATGCCTCGACGACGAACTTCGTCACTAGCGCGGCGTGCCATGCCGTGCCGCAGGCGCTGGCGTAGATGCGCTCCGACACGACGCAGCGCGGCATCGTCGAGCCGCAGGTCTTCCAGCATCACCGCGCCGGCCTCCTGGTCGATACGCCCGCGCAAAATGTCGGTGAGCGCGCGCGGCTGCTCGTGAATCTCCTTCTGCATAAAATGTTTGTAGTCGCCGCGCGCCGCCGAGACCGGGTCCCAGCTGATGCTGACCGGCGCGCGTTCGATCAGGGTGCCGTCAAGGCGGCTGAACTGCACCTGGTTCTGCTCGACCACCGCCAGTTCTTTGTCTTCGAGAAAGATCAGTTGGCGCGTGTAGTCGAGGATGGCCGGAATATCGGAGGCGATGAAGTGCTCGTTTTCGCCAAGGCCGATAACCACGCCACCGGCGTTGCCGAGACGCGCGGCGATGATACGGCCCGGCTCGCGCACGCAAAAGGCGAGAATGGCGTTGCCGCCGCGCAGTTCGCCAAGGGTGCGGCGCACGGCCGCTTCGAGCGAGCCAAGCTCGCGAAAATAGTGGCCGACGAGCTGCGCGATAACTTCGGTGTCGGTCTGCGAGGTGAAGCTGTAGCCGAGTTCGAGCAGCTGACCTTTGAGCGCAAGATAGTTCTCGACGATGCCGTTCTGGATGATGACGATCTCGCCGCTTTCGTCGCGGTGCGGGTGGGCGTTGGCCTCGGTTACACCGCCGTGGGTGGCCCAACGCGTATGGCCAAGCGCCAAATTGCCGTGTGCTGGCTCCTGTTGCAAACGGGCGATTAAATTGCTGAGCTTGCCGACGCTACGGCGCAGCTGCAGGCCCGCGTTCTTGTCGTAGACCGCGATGCCCGCCGAGTCGTAGCCGCGATATTCAAGGCGCTGCAAACCGCCAACGACCACCTCGCTCGCCGGGCGCGCGCCGATATAAGCAACGATTCCACACATGGGAAACTCCTTATGAGGTTATAGGGTACAGGGTATAGGGCGCAGAACCGTAGCCGCGCAGCATGCTGCGCAGGCAAGGAACAAGGAACCAAAGAGCAGAAGAACAACCCTCGCGCCCTTTGCGTCTTTGCGGTTCAAAAATGCTACGCGCTCTGCGGTTCAAAACGCTACGCGCTCTGCGGTTCAAAAAGGGGAAAATGAGGAGATCACCGCGACCCGCTTTGCCCTGGCCGTCGCCGGAGGTGTTGTGCTGGTCGCTTACAGGCAGTGTCTGAGTGCCTGGGGGGCATCCGCTGAACTATCGATTTTCGGCTCTGCAATGCTGCACAACCTTAGCTTTGCCTCGCGGCAAAGAACCCCCACCTCGTCAGCTGCGGTCTGCACCACAGCCCATGCGCTTGATAAAACCTGTTGAGCGCCCTCCTTGCCGCATCCCCATGCGGCCTTGTATATTTGGCGTAGTATACCATAGAGAATTCAGGAGTCAGGAGTCAGGAGTCAGGAGTCAGGAGTCAGAAGGCAGAACCGAGAAACCGAGAACCGAGAACTGAGAACCGAGAACCGAGAACTGAGAACTGAGAACCGAGAACTGAGAACC
>JAAUTF010000189.1 GCA_012031775.1 Candidatus Altimarinota bacterium
GCATGCTCGACCGCACCCCGCGCCCCGTCGGATTTTTTGCTAGTTGACAAAGGTGTAATCTCGACCTATAATGCAAATCCTTTTACAATGGGGAGGGGGCAAACCCCCTCCCCATTGTTGCCCTGTAAGGCAATTACGATGTACAATCGTATAGGTGTACTACGACAAGTGTAAGTAATTTATAGAGCGTTACCGCTACGCGGCTACCGTGGAGAATGGGGGCACCGATGAAACCTCGTCGCTGGTATAGCAGCACCGAAATCAACCCGCAACTCCAGATACCGCCAGTCCGACCGTTGCCCGACATCCGCTACTGGTACTACACGAGCAAGCCGGGCAAGCAACAAGGCCCGGTGGTCAAGCGCTTCCGTTGGCCAAAACCTACCACTCCCCTCCATTGTGCAACCGTTTAGGCATATGGGAACACCGTAATCGCTTTGAGGGAACGCGGGTTTGACAAGGGCCTGGCCTATAGCTACCATGCGTATGGGAATGCTCGTAGCAGCAAGGCAGCGCCATGAACCCTCTCGCCGGTATAATGCGTTACCGGCCCGCGTGCGGATACGCGAGGTCGGCCGGCGCGACGGCCTGCAGAACGAAGATGCTGTGCTCGCCACAAGCGATAAGCTGCGCCTGATCGATGTGCTCAACCGCAGCGGCCTTGCAGAGATCGAAGTCGGCTCTTTTGTCAGGCCGCAGAACGTGCCGCAAATGGCCGACACCGCCGAGGTTTTTGCGCAGCTGCGGCGCACGCCGGGTGTAATCTACAGCGCCATCGCGCCGAACCTCATCGGGGCGCAGCGCGCGGTCGCCGCCGGTGCCGATGCGATTCAGGTCTTCCTCAGTGCCAGTGAAAGCCACAACCGCAGCAATGTGAATATGGGTATCGAGCAGTCGCTCGCTGCAACTGCCGATATGGCTGCACTGGTACATAATGCGGCTGTCCCCTTCGACGCGGTGCTCTCGGTGGCGTTCGGCTGCCCCTTCGAGGGCGATGTGCCGCTCGGGCGGGTGGTCGAGCTGTGTGGGCGGCTGCTCGACCTGGGGGCGCGCGAGGTAACACTCGGCGATACAACGGGCATGGGTCACCCGCTGCTGGTGCAGCAAGTGGTGCTGGCCTTCCGCGAGCGCTTCCCTAGCCAGCGGCTGCGGCTACATTTGCACAGCGCACGTGGTGCAGGCCTTGCCAACATCCTCGCCGCACTTCAGCTCGGTATCGTCGATTTCGATAGCAGCGTTGGCGGCATCGGCGGCTGCCCTTTCGCGCCCGGTGCGCCCGGCAACCTCTGCACCGAAGACCTGGCGCATATGCTGCACGAGATGGGTATCAGCACCGATCTCGATCTACCGGTGCTGATGGAGGCCGCGCGCTTGCTAGAGCAGATGCTCGGCCACTCCGTGCCCTCGCAAACGATCAAGGCGGGTATTTGCAAACATTTGACGGGGTAAAAGCGTAAGGCTGCGTCGGCTAAGCCGAGGCAGCCTTACGCTCTATCTTTTATGGATCCACGTGGGCGCGTTGTTATTATCACGGGGGCGAGCAGCGGTATTGGCGCAGCGACGGCACGGCTGTTTGCGGCGAACGGTGCCGATGTGGTGCTCGCTGCCCGTTCGGTAGACGCACTGGAGCGAGTTGCCGCCGATCTGGCTGGCAGGCCGCTGGTGGTGCCGACGGATGTGGCCGACCCGCAACAGGTGGGTAGATTAGTGCAGGATACCCTGACGCACTATGGACGGGTTGACATCCTGATCAATAACGGCGGGGGTGGGCCTGGCCGGGCCGCTGGAAATGCTCGATCGTGCTGATCTTCAGCAGGCGCTAGCGGTGGATCTGCTCGGGCCGATCGCCACGATGCAGGCAGTTGTGCCCCCCATGCGCCATCAGGGGCACGGCCAGATCATCAACATCAGCTCGGTACTTGCAGCACAGCCGCTGCCCTATCTTGGCGGTTATGCAGCGGCTAAGGCGGCGCTTGAGCGCAGTAGCGAGGCGCTGCGGATGGAACTGCGCTCAAGCGGTATCGCGGTGAGCGTGGTGCGCCCCGGCACCACCCGAACTGCTTTTAACGCTCGCCGCCTGGGCAGTGGGAGCGAGCGTCGCCGCATTACGCCGCGCGGCGTGCCGCCTGCGGCAGTGGCACACACTATCCTGCATACGGCGCGCCGCGAGCCCCGCATCGCCTATGTGCGCTTCAGCGATCGCCTCACGCTGTTGTTCGCCGCCACCTTGCCTGGCCTCAGCGAGCGCCTGCTAGCCGGAAGTATACGCTGGGAGGAGGCGTAGCGGTTGCAGATTGCGCATTGTGCTTCTGAGGCCTGACTTCTGAATTCTGCTCTACCTGGGATGGAGGAATCGTGACCGATCAAGCTGTGCGCCCATATCTGCGCACGCCGACAGTCTCGCCAGATGGCGACCAGATCGCCTTTGTAAGCCGTGGCGATATCTGGCTGGCGGATAGCGCCGGTGGCCGCGCCGAGCGACTGACAGAACATTCGGCGAGCCACTGGCACCCACGCTTTGCGCCCGATGGTAGTGCGCTAGCATTTACATCAAGGCGACAGGGCACCGGCGATGTCTACATCCTGCCGCTTGACGATGGTCAGCTGCAGCAGATCACCTTTCACGAGGGCTACGCTGCGGTGGAAGACTGGGCCAGCGATGGTCAGGCAATCTACTGTAGTTCCTACCGCGAGCGCATCGGCTCGGCGCTCTACGTCGTCAGCACGGCGGCGACTACGCCAGTGCCCCTGTACGCCGAGCCGCACGAGCAGCTACGCTACCTCAGCGCCGCACCCGACGGCCAGACGCTGGCCTTTGTTAATATGCGCGATAGCTGGTGGCGGCGCGGCCCCAACCCCTACGCGCCCAGCGAGATCTGGCTTGGCCCCACCCGGCCCGACCCGACGCAGCTGCGCAAGCTGATCGGCAGCGGTAGTGCCAACGGCAATCCGGCGCTGGCTGCGCCCTACGCCGGGCGTAACTGTTGGCCGCTCTGGGCCGCCGATGGTCAGGGGCTGTACTTCGTCTCCGACCGCGACGGCGTGGAAAACCTCTGGTTTCAGCCACTCGACGGCGGCGCACCGCACCAGATAACCACATTTCGCGATGGTCGCCTGCTCTTCCCGGCGATCGCACGCCAGAGCGGCTTGATTGTATTCGAGCGCACGGGTCAGCTCTGGCGTGTGCAGCCCGGCGCAGAGCCAGAGCCGATCGCGCTGCGTTTGGGGCGCGATCGCAAATATGCGATGAAACACACGGTGGAGTGGTCACGCAGCTTCAGTGAGCTGGCGCTTGCGCCCGACGGCAAGAAGCTCGGCCTTTGTGGCGCGCGGCGAGATCTTCGCCGATTTCGCCGATAAGGAGACCGACCGCGAGCGACGCAGTGGGCCAGCGCTACGCATCACCGACACGCCGGCCCGCGAACACTCGATCGTCTGGTCGCCCGAAAGCGATGGGCTGGTCTATATCTCGGATCGCCACGGCGAAGACGAGATCTATGGCTACAGTTTTGCCGACCAGCGCGAGCTACGCATCACCGAGGATCTAACGCCGAAATCGCTGCCGACGCTCTCGCCCGACGAGCAGTATCTGGCCTTTGTTTGTGGCCACGACGCGATCGATGTTATCAATACCGAAAGTCGCCAACGTCGACGGCTGGCGCGCGGTTATTTTTTCGCTGCTCGCTCGCTGGCCTTCTCGCCTGATTCGCGCTGGTTGGCCTTTGTGGCGCAGGATGATCGCTACTTCTCGAATGTGTATGTTCAGCGTGTAGACGAGGAAGACAGCACGCCACGCCAGATCACCTTTCTCAGCAATATCCATAGCGGCGGGCTTTTGTGGGCACCTAACGGCGAGTTTCTGATCTTCACCAGCTGCCAGTACCGCGACGAAGACCAGATCGTGCGCGTCGATTTGCGACCCAAAACGCCCTTTTTTCACGAGGCCGAGTTCGAAAAGCTCTTTCAGACGAACGGCAACCGCAGCGATTCCACGCCGAAGCAGGCGGCCGCCACACCGCTAGCCCAGGCGGCACAGGCCGACGCCTCGGCGTCGACGATTGCCCCTTTGCCGGAACCGCCTTTAGAGGAACCCGACGCGCCGCCCGAACCACCGGACAAAGAGGTAGCGCCTGCGGAAGAGCCGCTGCCGGAAAAGAGCGAAGCAGCGCCAGCGCCAGAAAAAAAAGCGGAAAAGAAGCGCGTCGAGATCGTCTTCGAAGGTATCGAGCGGCGTCTGCACCTCCTCACCGCGCCACAGATGGATGCCTACGCCTATGCGATCAGCCCCGACAGCCGCGACTTGCTCTTTACGGCATATGTCGCCGATAAACCAATATCTGGGCAGTCGCGCTCGATGAGCTGCGCAGCGACCAAGCACCGCGCCAACTGACGGCGAGCGGCAGCAGCAAGCGCGATCTCCAGTTCGCGCCCGACGGTAAATCGTTCTACTACCTGGAGGATGGCCAGGTGATGCAGCGCAAATTCCCCGCCGGGAACGAGCCTCAACGGATCGCCGTGAGCGCTGAGATTAACGTCGACTTCGCGCAGGAGCGCGAGCAGATCTTTGGTGAAGCCTGGCGCATGTTGCGCGATAACTTCTACGACCAGACACTGCGCGGGCTTGACTGGGACGCCGAACGCGAACGCATCGCACCGCTGATTCGGGGAGCGCAAACCGGCGAAGAGCTGCATAGCGCGATCAACCTGATGCTCGGCGAGCTACGCGCTTCACATCTCGGCATCGGCTTCAGCGGCACCTTTTACGGCGACGACGGCTACCTTGGCGTTCACTTCGACCCGCTCGAGCAGCTCGATCACAATCGTTATAAAATCAGTGCGCTAGTAACGGATGGGCCGCTTGCGTTGCACAGCGAAGCACCGCATGTCGGCGAGTATCTCGTGAGCGTTAACGGCATATCACTTGGCGCAACCAGCAACCTCGATATGCTGTTGCACCGTAGCGCAGGCCGACGCGTCAGGCTCGGCTGGGCCGCTACGCCCGATGCAGAGCCGCGTGTACTCGCCATCAGACCGATCGATAACCAGGAGTATGCAAAGTTGCGCTACCGCGACTGGGTACTCTGGAATGAGCACTACGTCCATCGCATCAGCGCGGGCCGCCTGGGGTATGTGCATATTGAAGCCATGAGCCAGGAGACATATCAGCAACTGCTGGCCGATCTCGACGCCGAAACGCACAACAAGGATGGCGTTGTCGTCGATGTGCGGTACAATAGCGGCGGGCATACGGCGACCTTTATGATCGATGTGTTGATGCGGCGGCTCGCGCTACGTAGCGGCTTTCGCGATAAAGCCAGCCTCGATGCGAGCCATATGGCCGGCAATCGAGTGCTGAACAAGCCGACTGTGCTGGTAACCAACGAGCACTCCGTCAGCAACGCCGAGATCTTTGCCGAGAGTTACCGGCAGCTCGGGCTGGGCAAGATCGTCGGCAAGCCGACTGCCGGCGCAGTGATCTGGACGATAAAAATGCGTATGCTCGACGGCTCGATGTTGCATGTACCGCGCTTCTATGTGGTCACGCCCGATGGCGAAGACCTGGAGGGCAAAGGTCGTAGCGTCGATATCGAGATCGAGCAGCCACTCGGTGAGCGCGCCGCCGGGCGCGACCGGCAGCTCGATGTGGCGGTTACGACGCTGCGCGAGATGTTAGGCTAAGGGGTGTATTATGGCTGCTCTTGCTCCGGTGCGCTTCGCGGTGTCGATCGAGCGCATTTTCACCGACAAGCCCTTTGAACAGCGGATGGAGTACGTGGCCGACCAGGGCTTTAAGGCCTTTGAATTCGGGCTGCGCAAGGGCAAGGATATGAACATCACGCACGCGCTGCGTATGGCGCTGCGGCTAGAGGTAAGCGCGTTCGAGGCAACCGCCATACCGCTAACCGACCCGGCGCAGCGTAAGGCAGCGCTCGCGGAGGTGGAGCGCTCTGCGGCGCTAGCGATCGATCTGGCCTGCCCGACCTTAATCGTCGCGAGCGGCCACACAACGGTGGGGCTGAGCCGCGACGAGCAGCGCCGCCACCTAGTGGACACGCTCGCCGAGGCCGCCGAGACGGCAGCCGATGCCGATCTGGTGCTGGCGCTGCAGCCGCAGAACACGATCGATTGCCCAGAAAGCTTCCTCTGGTCGATGGATGAAGCGGCGACGATCGTACGCGCCATCGACAGCCCGAACGTGCAGCTCTGCTTTAATGTTTACCATCAGCAGATCAGCGAGGGCAACCTCAGCAAACGTCTCAGCGAGTATTTGCCGCTGATCGCCCATGTGCAGGTCGCTGATGTGCCGGGGCGTCATGAGCCGGGCAGCGGCGAGATCAACTACGAGCATATCTTCGGCCTGCTCCGCGAACGTGGCTACCGCGGTTATATTGGGCTCGACTATTTGCCGCTGCTCGACCCGATCGTCAGCTTGCGCGCAGTTCGCGCCCTGGGCACGTAGGAGCGGCTCATGCTACGGCCCTACGTGCCGTACCCCGATAATGGCAACCGCACACATTCTATTCTCGGGTACAATACGCGGGCGTCACACCACGGAGTGATGCCAAGAACCGCCCAGCGTCTCGGTTTCCCCGTTCCCACTTCCCCCGCCGAGGCCCACAGTATACGACGCCGGCCACGCCGCCGCGCGCCGTTAGGAGTCGCGTAGGTATGAAGAAATTCGCCCTGCTCTGGGCTGCGCTACTGCTTGCCGCGAGCATATCTGCCCAACACACGCCCGCAATAGCGGCAAGCGTGAAGCCTCAGCTTTTCTCGAAACGACCTTATCGGCGTCGGAAGACATGAAGTACCCGGATGTCGCGGCGCTTGATGCAAATGTTTTTGTCGCGGGTAATCGCGAGGGCTTCGAGGCCACGCTGTGGCGCAAAACCGCGAATGCAACGAGCTTCGGCACACCGGCTGTGCTCGGCGATGCGCGCGGCCAGGTGGACTTTTCAACGGCATCGGTCGCGATTGCCACCGATGGTTCGATCTACTATGGCTGGTCTTCATTTGATAGCGGGTTCATCTTTGTGCGTCGTCAACTGGTTGGCGGTACGCTCGAACCAGCGCAGTTGGTCGGCAGCCGCGGTGCCGGCACGGCAACCGATGTTGAGATGGCTGTCGCGGAAGATGGCACCGTGTTTACCTTCTGGCGCGAGCCCGGCAAGCCGCTCAAATATCGCTTCTCGCGCGATCGTGGCAATACATGGTCGGGTGTTGGCGATATAGGCACGGAAGAGATTTTCCCTGGCATTAATTCGGCCAGCGGCCCGGGAAATAAAGTCGCGGTGGCTTACACGCGCGGTCTGCAAATTTATGTCGCCTTTTGGAATGGCGGTACCTTCGACATCAAACGGGTAACACGCAACGAGGATACCTACGCAAACCCTAGTGTCACTCTCGATAACAATGGGCGCGCGATCGTGGCCTGGCGTGGCACCGATGCCGATGGTAACAGCTCGGGCGTGTTCTTTTCAGAACAAGGAGCCGACGGAAGTTTCAGCCCGCTAGTGCGGCTGTTCAAGGGCGCGATGAATTCTGTCTCGGTGAGCACCGACCCGGCGGGTAATTTACACCTGTTCTTTACCAATACCGCCGACATCTACTATGGTTTTCGTCCCAACGGTGAAGGCTGGAATATCAACAACCAGCTGCAAAGATTTCGTGGCAACGGCACGTACCACGTCAGCGCGGCGACCAGCCGTGATACGACGATTTACAGCCATGTTGCCTTCGAGGACTTTTCGGGCGATGGCTTGAAGGGAAGCGTTCTCGGCTTTCGCCTGCCGGCACCGCCGAGCGTGCGCATTCAGCTCGAAGGCGACGCACCGCTCACCGATGAGACGCAGCTCGATGTGAGCTTCCTCGATGTGAGCGGCACACCCGACCAGTTGCGTTACAACTGGGGGAGCGCGCCGACCGATGCTAACCCCTGGCAGGCCTTTAACGCCAGCGGACTGAGCGTGGCGGTGCCAAGCGGCTTGAGTGGGGCTGTTTGTAATACGCTGACGCTCTTCGTGCAGACGCGCAACACCAGCACCGGCCTTGTCCAGGCGTTGCCCGCCACCGACAGTATCGTGCTCGATACGGCGGTACAGGCGACGGTACGCTTGACGAATTTGGCTGGCAGCGGTAGCTTGCCTGGCTTTACCAATGTGCCGACCGCGAGCTTGACGATCGACGCCCCGAACGAATGCACCGACCTAGATCAGGTGACGGTCGACGAAGCTGGGCCGACGGCACCGCAGAGCTTCAACATCGACGCGCGCCAGTTCAGCCGTGCGATCAGCCTGTCGACAAGCGAAGGCGAAAAGGAATTACTGGTAACGCTGAGCGATACGCTCGGCAACAGCGCCGCCTACACACGCACGATCGTCTACGATGCAACAGCACCAACGCTAGTGACGACCGGGACGATCGCGCTGACCTCGACAAACGAGGTCAACACGCTGCTGCGGATCACGATCGCGGGCACACAGGTGAACGATAGTGGCTCGGGCGTGGCGGGCTTGCTGCTCACCAACAGTAACGCCGAGGCTAGCGCTTCTGCCGCTGTGTTTGTGCCGTTCAGCGCGCTGACACCGCAGAGCGGCACCACTACACTTACAACGAGTGTAGAGTGGAGCGTGCTCAGCGGCCTGCCCGCCGCCGCCTGGGTGCCGGGCACATATACGGTGGGCATCCAGTTCGCCGATGCGGCCGGCAACCCTACAAGTGCCGTGGTAGAGCGCACGATCACGCTTACGGCGCTGGACATTCCCACGCAGCACCTGCCGCTTGTACGAAGGTAACGCAACGCTCTACGAGGTGCCCATACGATGTGCGGTTGCTGGCGACAAGATCGCCGACAACCGCACGAACTGCTCAACAGCTTAGGATAGAATCAAGCGCGCCGGGGTGATGATAACGATCGATCATCACCCCGCGCGTGCGTGTATTAGTCGGCGGCGCGGTTAGTGTTTTCGGGGACGTTGGCAGTGCTGTCGCGCACGATCTGCACATAGCGGCGGGTTGAGCGTGGGTCGCGGTGGCCAAGAATGCGGCGCACCACCTGTTCGGGGTAGGTGGCGATCAACTCGGCGGCGGCGGTATGGCGGAGATGGTGTAGCGTATAGCGCGGCTGCTCTTTGCCATCGACCAGATCGACAAGATGAGCAGACTTGCAGACCTGAACCCAGCGCCGATGGAGCGTGTCGTAGGAGGCGCGGTTGCCGCGACTCGAACGGAATAGCGGTGTATTTGGCGGCAGCTCCTCGCCAATATCGCGCATCCAACTGCGCAGACCGCGCAGGCTGCGCGGCATCGCATCGGGCGTGAGCACCACTATACGTTTATCACCGCTCTTACTATCGCGCACCAGCAACACCTCGCGGCCTGGTTCGAGCATAACATCGCTCACATTCAGGTTCAGCACCTCATCCGTGCGCACCCCGATCTCGCGCAGCATAGTGAAGATCAGGCGGTAGGGCTGGCCGGCGCTCGCGATGGCCGCGTCGAGCGCGTCGGCGCTCG
>JAAUTF010000190.1 GCA_012031775.1 Candidatus Altimarinota bacterium
CTTGCAGAACGCCTGCAGACGGTTGTTACTGAAGATGTAGAAAGAGGGCGCCTGAAAGAGGTAAGCGCGTCCTCTGGCGGCATGTTGACCTCGCCGTAATAAATGTAGCGTAGCAGGCTTTGGAAGCTCTGCAGCGAGGGAACCGTCTCGCCGATGGCGATGACGGTCATGTCCGGGCTGCCGGACTTCAACTGCACCACATCGCCGACTTGCAAGGCTGCCGGAGCCTGCGGCTGCACGGCGACAGTTACGATGCGGCCGAGGCCGAGGCACTACGCCTGGCGCGTGTGGAAGCCATGCACTTCATTTCGCCCTACAATCATCCCGCCGTAATAGCTGGCCAGGGCACGCTCGCTTGCGAGATCCTAGAGCAACTGCCGCAGGTCGATGTTCTTCTCGTCGGTGTGAGTGGCGGCGGGCTGATCGCCGGTATCGGGCTTTGGGCCAAAACAGTTCAGCCGCAGCTACGCCTTGTGGGCGTACAGGCCGCTAATGCTCCGGCCATGGCCGAGTCGCTACGTGCGGGGCAGATCGTTAACGCCCAAGATCTGCCGACGCTCGCCGATGGCCTCGCCGGCAACATCGAGCCTGGTAGCATCACCTTTCCGCTTTGCCAGCAGCACGTCGATGAGATGCACCTCGTGAGCGAAGCGCAGATCGCGGCTGCGATGCGGTATACCCTAGACGAACATCATCTCGTGATCGAAGGTGCAGCGGCGGTGGTAGTGGCCGCCTTGCTGGAACAACAGATCGCCGACCTTGCCGACAAACACGTTGTCGCTCTGCTTTGCGGGCGCAATGTGGCGACGGCAACGCTACGCCGGGTGCTTGAAATGACGTCGTAAGGGGCGGGGCGTGTAGGGCGCAACGTGCTGCGTCCCTACACGCCCTTAGACGTCGATCGTTGATACACAATCTTCCCGCCCATCACCGTTATCTCCACCTGTGTCTTGCTCAACGCTGCGGTCGGCAGCGCGAAGAGATCGTCGCTCAACATCACCAGATCGGCTAACTTCCCTGGCACGAGCTGACCTTTCTCGTGCTCCATAAATTCGGCATAGGAGCCACCCACAGTGTAGGCCGCGAGCGTCTCTTCTAATGTGATACGCTGATCGGGAAAATCGCTATCAAAGCTGCTAAAATCCAGCTTGATGCGGTTCTGGGCGGCCGCGATGCCACGCAGTGGGTCGGCGCTCACCACGGGCCAGTCGCTGCCGAAGGCCAGGGTTGCTCCCGCATCACGGAGCGTACGCCAGGCGAAGCCGAGCGGCCAACGTGTTGGCCCGGCTAGCCGCCGCCAGGTGTTGTGCTCGTCGTAGCCGAAACCCGCGTGCAGCGGCTGCATCGCGGCGATCACGCCAAGCTGGGCGAAGCGCGGCACATCGGCGGAGTCGATCAGTTCGACATGCTCCACCCGATGGCGGCTGTCGCGCATGCCATTTGCGTGCTGTGCTGCCGCGTAGGCATCAAGCGTCAGGCGCACGGCACCGTCGCCAATGCCGTGTACAAACACCTGCTGGCCGAGCGCGTCGGCGTGCGCGATCAGCCTAAAAAACTCTGCGCGCTCGTAGTTGGCTATACCGCAGTCGTCGCTGCCATCGGCATAGGGCGCTAACAGCAGGGCGGTTTTCGACTCAACCACGCCGTCGATGAAGAGCTTTACACAGCCGCAGCGCAACAGCGGCCCGCGCAGATCGGCGTTCTGCGCTATCCATTCGTCGATACGCTGCGGATCCATGCCGGGGCTGATACTCAAGGGCAGGTAGATACGCAGACTCAGCGCGTCGCGCGCGGCGAAGGTGCGGTAAAGCGCCAGCTGGCGCTCGTCGCCGTCCATGTTGTGAACACTGGTGATGCCCAGGGCGGCTAGCTCGCGCAGCGCTAGGCGCAGCATCCGCGCATCATCTTCCTCGGTTGGCGCGGGGATGTGTTGCCGTACCATTTGCATCGCTGGCCCCTCGCGCAGCTCCCCGCTGGCCGTGCCATCGTCGCGCATCACCACCCGGCTGAAATCGCTGCTTATGTCGGCACCGTGGAGAATGCCCGCGAGCTCTAGCGCGGCCGTGTTAACCCAGGCGGTATGGCCGTCAAAGGCGCTCAGGTAGACGGGGCGATCCGGCACGATCGCGTCGAGCAAGTTACGGTCGATCGCTGCGCCGCGAAACAGCGCATAGCGCCAGCCGCGCCCGGTGAGCCACTGGCCCTGCGGTTGCGATGCCGCAAAATTATGGATGCGCGCCAAGCAATCTTCAAGATCGGTGGCAGCATCGAGCTGTAGGTTGCCAAGCGCCCGCGCACCCATCAACAGGTGGAAGTGGCTGTCGATCAACCCCGGTATCACCAGCCGCCCACCTGCGTCGATCATCTCGCTCTGCGATCCACGCCATGCCTGCACCTGATCCTCATCGCCCACCGCCAGAATGCGACTCCCCTGCTATCGCGAGCGCTGTCGCCGCAGGGCGCTGCTCGTCCATCGTCACGATGCGCGCGTTATACACAATTAACGATGCTTGTGGCTGCATACTTTCCCCCGCAATACTCTTGTAAGAACTAGGTAAGCGCTCGGTCACATTGGGCGCGTATCGTTGGATAGCTGGTTCAAGAAGAGCAGATAGTGTTCGCCAGTATTGTGTCTTTGCTACAGTGATGGCGAACATTATTCCTCATCTTCTAGAGGAGAATGATACTATGACCACCCAAACACCCGCCAAAAGGTATTTACCCCACTTCGCCTCGTGCTGCTGACGGTCATCCTTGCTATAATTGTTTTTGTCGTCTGGGCGGCGTCATTTCTTTTTTACGATGTGCCGGTAAACGAGGATTTTCCCGCCGCCGCTCCCACAAGCGCTATCGCGGTGGTGGCTACCGCGCCGCCTACCGTCGCAGTGGCCACTGCCGCACCGACCGTTTCGGTCGCGGCGACGGCCGCACCGGCAGTGCAGGTGCAGCCGACGGCCTTAGTTGCGCCAACAGCTGTGCCTACTGTTGCGCCAGAGCCGACACTTGCGCCGACTGCGGTGCCCGTCGAACCGGTCGCGCTGTTCAGTGGCAGCTTTACCTACATCGATGCGCTGCATAATGCTGAGGGGCAGGCCACGATTTATACGTTGCCTGATGGCCAACGCATTTTGCGCTTGGAAAATTTTACTGCCCAGAACGGCCCTGACCTGTTTATCGGCCTTTCTGGTCACCCGCAGCCGCGCAGTAACGCCGAGTTAATGGGCGAGGGCTATGTGGAATTGGGGCGTCTTAAAGGCAATACCGGCAATCAGAACTACGAATTGCCCGCCGATCTCGACATCAGCGCCTTTAAATCGGTGACAATCTATTGTAAAGCATTCAGCGTGATGTTCAGCAGCGCCACGCTGCAATAGCTGCTGTTGCGCGCGTGCTCTGAGGCCGAAATCCTAATCCATGACACTGCCATTTCGGATCCTGCTGGTGATCGTGATCATCGCCTTCTGCCTGATGCTCGGCATCGGTTGGATGGGCGCGCCGGGCTACACCCAGAGCGAACTCGTCAGCTACCTCCTGCTGGCGGGCTTGCTCTCGCTCGGTTTGAGCGCTACCGGTCTCTACTGGCTGCGTCGTGGGCAGGGGCCGATCTGGTTGCAGATGACGGTGACGTATGGGCTTGGCGTGGTGATCGCGATCTGCAACATCTTTCTCACCACGCGCCTGATGCTGGTGGCGAGCAGCGATGCGCCGCTGCTCGTATTATTGCTGCTCTTTGGTGGCGTCGTCTCGCTCGGCCTTGGCATCGGTTTGGCCCATACGATCGCGCAGCGTATCAATGCTCTTGAACGGAGCGCGCGTGAACTAGCTGCTGGCAACTTGAACACGCGGGTCGAGCCGCAGGGCAACGATGAACTGGCCGCACTTGCCTACGAATTTAATCGTATGGGGCAGCAATTAGCAGAGAGCGCCGCCGAACGCGAGCGCCAAGAGGCGGCTCGGCGCGATCTGATCGCTGCCGTCTCGCACGATCTACGCACGCCGCTCGCCTCGCTGCGTGCGCTCAACGAGGCCCTCGCCGATGGCATGGTCGAGGATCCGGCCACGAAACAGCGCTATTTTGCCACCATGCGCGCCCAGATTGGTGTTATCAGCAGCCTGATCGACGATCTTTTTGAGCTTGCCCGCATCGATGCCGGCGCGCTTACGCTCGATCGTCAATCGATCGCGGCAGCGGATCTGCTCAGCGATACGCTCAACGGCTTACGACCACAAGCGCTTGCGCAGGGCGTCGATATCTGTGCCGATCTTGTGGTCTCGCTCCCTCCGATCGAGGTCGATGTGCGTCAGATCGAGCGTGTGCTGTACAACCTTACCGCTAATGCGATCCGCCATACCCCTGCGGGCGGATGGGTGCGTTTGAATGCCGAACATGCGCCTACCAATGCTGGTCACATCGCTGGCTTGAAATTCAGTGTGCAAGACAACGGCGAGGGCATTGTCCCCGAAGATCTGCCGCACGTCTTCGATCGCTTCTATCGCGGCGAGAAGTCGCGCTCGCGTGCCACCGGTGTGCCGGCCTCGGCCTCGCCATTACCCGTGGCATCGTTGAGGCTCACGGCGGCCATATCTGGATCGACAGCGAACCTGGCAAGGGCACTTGTGTCCAGTTTGTGCTCCCCTTGCGCACCACAGCATAGCGACGCCCTTCGCCTGTCGCCATGCTGTAACCTGTAACCTCAAACCCGTAACAAACTCAGCAGCACCGATAAGGTAAGCAAGCTGGCGCAAGAACTAAACACTACCGCAGACACCACCAGTTTTGGCTGGTTGTTGAACTCGCGCGCCAGAATAGTCATGTTTACTGCCGTCGGCATACCCGCCATCAACACACCCACGCCGAGCGCCAGCGTGTCGAGGCCAAGCGCGACAGCGATACCGTAGGCCAGGATCGGCGATAGCACCAGCCGCAGTCCGCCTGCAAGTGCGACCAATCGCGGCTCTTCGATCGCCACGCTGGTACCCAGTTGTATACCGAGCAGCAGCAACATAAGCGGTAGCGCTGCCGTAGCCAGCAATTCCAGCCCGCGATAGATACCGCCGAGCGCACCGGGATCGTCTATAAGTGGGAAGCCGCTTAGCCGCACCACAAGCGCGGCCACCACCGCGTAAATCTGCGGCATGCGCACTACCCGGCTAAAAATAGCGTGCGGCAACGCCATCCCGCGCGCCGTGCTAGCGCCTGCTACTGCGACCCCAACGCCGATCGTCTGCGCCATGATCGACTGCGTGATAAAGAAGACCAGCCCTAGCTCGAAGCCTGCCGCGCCAAAGGCGAATTGCACTGCTGGTAGGCCATAATTACCGCTATTCATAAACAGCGCCGAGAGCAGTAAGGCGCTCGTCTCGCCTCGCCCAAGGCCCAGCGGTTGAGCGATCGACAGCGTCACCAGGCCCATACTTAGCACCACTGCCGCCGCCAACAGCGCCATCCGCACTGCATCAGCGCCACCCATTTCGCTGCGCACCAGCGAGACAAAGATCAGCGCTGGCGCTAGGCCATAGATCGCTATCCGGTTTAATGTGCCCGGGTCGAGCTTAAGCCGACGCTGCATAAAGAAGCCGACCGCTACCACCACCGCGATCGGCAGAAGCACCTCAACAAGCACAGCGACCACAACATATCCCTTCGTTTGGGCGCAGCATGCTGCGTCCAAGCCCACAGCGCCCTCACACTGGCTCCGCTACTGCCGGTCGCGACTCCACCGGCATACCCGCCTGCTGCCAGCCGTCCCATCCGCCTATCAGTGCGCGCGCCTTTGTCCAACCAGCCTGTTGTAGGTCATGCGCCACACGGGCGCTTGTCCCTTCGCTTGTTCAAGTGCAGTAGAGAACGATCCAGGCCTCTTTCGGCAGACGTAGCTCAACCGCACGATCGGCTACATGATCCGGCGGCATACGCATTGCGCCCGCCGCCTGCTCCGCGCTGCGCCCGAGCGAGCGCTCTGTGCGCACGTCGACAAGGTATACTGCCTTACCTGCCGCACGCAACGCGTTGTACTCATCGAGGCTGATCCGCTCCTTGTCGCGTACCATCTGCTCAGGAACCGTCGGCACCAGCAGGGTCGGTGCGCTGCTCGTCATCTCGCTATTCGTCTGCTCGTGCTGTACCAGCGCTTCTGACTCCTGACTCCTGACTCCCGACTCCTGACTCCTGCCCTGCTTGCGGTCGAGCACAAAGGGCGAGAAGCCGTGAAGAAGCACCGAGAGCAGCACCACAACGGAACAAATCTGGAAGAGGTATTCGCTGCCTGGCAGCCCTTGAAAGACAACCAGCAGCACCAAAAGCAGCGAGCTTAAGCCGCGTGGCCCGAACCAGGCGATAAGCAGGCGGCTCCGTCTATCGATATGCAGAGGTGCAAGCGAAAGTAGAAACGCTACCGGACGAACCAACAGCGCTAGCACTGCAAACGCCACCAGACCCCAGCTAAGCACGCTAAAACCGCTCCAGATCAGCGAACTGCCGAACAGCACAAAGGTAAACAGCAGCGCTAGCTCGGCGGTTGTCTCGCCATATTCGAGGAAACAATCGCATAGCTCGATGTCGAGCGCGCTAATCGTCAGCCCGGCGGCAAAGGCGGCCAGAAAACCGCTGCCGTGCAGGGCCTCAGCGGCGGCATAGGCTGAAAAAGCCACGCCGAGCGCAAATAGCGATTCATAATCGCGCCGCACGCCGATCCGTCGCCGCACCAGATCGAGCGTGGCTACCGCAAGCAGCCCCACCACAACTCCGGCACCTGGCCCGAGCAGAAAACAGATCGATAAAACATTCGCGCCCAATCGGTCGCGGTCGCCGACCTCGGGATTTAGAAAAACCGCTGCAACTAGCACCAGCGGCAGCAGCACAACATCGTTCAGGCCGCTCTCCAGACGTAAAGCCTGGCGCGCCGATGGCGGCACATCGCGTCGCCGTAGCAACCCGCGCAAAAGCACTGGGTCGGTAGACGAAAGCGAGGCCCCCAAGATCACCGCCGCTGCCGGGGCCAGCCCCAGCAGCCACCAGCCAGCGGCGCTCACGAAGATAGCGGAGAGCAGCGTCCCTGGCCCAAGTACGATCAGAGCGAGCGTGCGGTACTGGCGCAGTTCACGCAGATCGATCGTCAGCGCATCAGTGAACAGCACCAGCACCAGGCTTAAGGTAGCCACCACCCGCAAGATCGGCGAATCTAGCTGTACATCGAGCAACCCCATACCGGCAGGGCCGAGCACCGCGCCTAAGCCCAACAGCACCGCAACCTGCGGTAAGCCACTGCGCTCGATAAAGCCCGAGAGCAGCGCCGCCACCACAATCACCACGCCAACCAGCGCCAAGGTGGCGACAAACACCTCGTTACTGAATTCAGCCATAGCTGCTCCAAGCGCTACCAGATATTCGTTTCGTCTCCCGATGATTTCTCTTTCAATGATACCCTATTCGTTAACTGTACGCCGTAAACTGCTCAACAAACAGTCAAGGCAGTTGCAACGTCGCCTCCGGCGCAGGGTCTGGGGTGCAGCCACAAGACGCTGCACTGGCCTTAAATTAAACAGGAGCCCGTGCGGCAGCGCAGTTGCCGTACGGGCTACAATAAACAAAAAGCGGTTGACATTGTCAACCGCGAAACGGGGGGCTATGGTTGGCGGGCAGTGCCAGTAGGTCGAACGTTGATTGCGCCAACACGATCTATCTAATGTGAAAGATACCACATATTTAAGCTGTCTACATCGGCCTCAAGACCGACACAAGAGCAAGCTATGGACAGGTAAGAACAACAGGTTACAATTTGGTTGATCCTAACCCAATGCTAACTATGTATTATGAAACAGAAACCCGCCCACTTCCTTAATCCTGGCCGCTTTTTGTTAATGCAGCGCCTGCCGCTGCCGACAGCGCTACAAGGTGCTGCTCCAATTATCGGTTTATGGCTTTTTTGGCGTTTGCTCAGCTGGTTTCTGCTTGTTTTTACGGCCGCACGTTATCCATTTCGCGACGTAGAGCGAGCTATCGCTGCCTGGCCGCCCTCAGCGCCGCTCTCCGGCTGGGTGTATCGGGTCTTGCTCTCGCCCTTCGACCGCTGGGATGTCGGCTATTATCTCAACATCGTTGTACGTGGCTACCGCACCGACGATGGCACGGCGCAGTTTCACCCGCTCTTTGCCTGGCTTTCACTGCCCTTTGCCTGGCTTACCGGCAATCCACTACTGGCTCTTGTACTCACAAGTTCAATCAGCGCGCTGCTGCTTTTCCTGGTCTTCGAGCGCCTGGCACTGCTCGATCTTCAACCCGCTGAAGCGCGCATGGCAACGCTTTTGCTCATCTTCTCGCCGTTGGCCTTCGTCTTCTTTGTGCCCTACACCGAGGGCTTATTCCTGCTTTGCGCCGTTGCGAGCTTTCTGCTAGCCCGTCGTGGTCAATGGTGGTTGGCTTGCCTTGCCGGTATGGCCGCTACCCTCACCCGCCAGCAAGGGCTCTTCCTGGCCCTACCGCTCGCCTGGGAATTGTGGGTCGCGCTCTGCCGCACGGAAGGTGGTGCAACGCAGATGATGCTAGTGCTGCGTCGTGCACCGCTGACAACGCTGCGCAAGCTTTGTGTCGCCGCGCTGCCACTTGCACTTATTCCTGGCGGTATGTTGCTCTGGCTGATCTACCGCGGTGTGGTGCTGGGCGATTTCCAACCCGATTTTAGCAGCCCACAGGCATTGCTCTACTCAACGTTGATCTCATCGAGCTCGGCTCAGGTTGTTCCCGTTCAAGCTTTCCTGCCGCCCTGGCAGCGCTCGGCCTTGCCTTGGAAGTAATGGCGCAGCGCCCAAGTTCTGTGCTGATCATCGATCTTACCTTCGGTTTTGGCTTTCTAGTGCTATCTGTGCTAACCTGGCCACGAATGCGCGGTAGCTATCGCATCTGGTCATTGATCGCGATCGTGCTAAGCTTTTCCTATTACACCGGGCCTTTCTACCCTTACATGGGCCTGCCGCGCCACTTGTTGCTCGCCTTTCCGGTATTTATTGGGCTAGCTCCTTTAGTTGTGCAGCGTTGGTCGCGCTTGGCGATCATCGGCGGTCTGGCGACGAACCTGTTTTGTTGTACAACTACGCTCGCCACGGTTGGGTGCCCTGACAGTTGAACATGCCAAGGGCTCTTTCAGGTACAATAGCCCCCGATGATAAACGTATTGGTACGTCAGCCGGTTTGCCGTACACGTGCTGCGCGTACAACCTGAGGAGTCACCATATGAATACAATGACCTTGTCTGAGCGAGCGATCGGGGCGCGTGCTGTCCCCGAGATGCCGCTCCCCGATCGCACAGCGCCCTACCTCTCGGTGGTGGTGCCTATCTACAATGAAGAGGAGAGCATCCCGCATCTTGTGGAGCGCCTCTCGGAAGCTCTGGTCGATGTTCCTGGCGGATACGAGATTATCACTGTAGACGACGGCAGCCGCGCACCGTCAGTTTCGCCATGTTGCGTCGATTACCGCCGCCCTACGATACACCTGTCGGGGTTTGTTCTTTT
>JAAUTF010000191.1 GCA_012031775.1 Candidatus Altimarinota bacterium
CGCTGAGTACGGTATCGAGACAGCCCAGTTGACCAACTGCTACATCTGTCATCGGTAGCACTAGGTAAAATGAGCACCAGATCGCTGGTGGATCGCTCGCAGGTGGTGTCGGCGTCAGGTCGCTCGCAGGTCGTAAGGGCGCAGCATGCTGCGCCCCGTGATACGCTACAAAGCCGCTGCTTAGGAGCATATAGATATGAGTACAGCCCATAAAACCGAGAGCGGCCATACAAAAGCCCAGAGCCATGGCCACGGCCACGGTAGCCATGGCCCCACCTCGGCGGCGGAGTTGCCAGAGGGTGTAAATCACGAGCTGAGCGATGCGCGCTCGCGCCACTGCTGTGGGGTGGCATCGATCCTTTTTGTGACCTTCGCGGTGAGCGCCGTGCTGATGGCCGGGCTGCTGTTCGCCACCGTAGGTGGCGACTGGGCCTCGCTGACAAATACCGTCCAGGAGCCTGAAGCGCAGCAGGTGCCGCCGCCACCGATTTTGCAGCCGGTGCCCGATGTCGAAGAAGACATCGTGATCGCCGAGCAGACCGAACGCCTCGAAAATGCCGGTTGGGTAAACAGACGCAATAATACGGTGCATATGCCCATCGAGCATGCGATGGAATTGCTCGTTGAGCGCGGTGTGAACACAACTGCCGACGAGGCAACACCCTAGTACGCTGAAGTGTCTGTCCGCCTCTGGCGGACGCCTGATGGTGGCGAGATTAAGCTCGCCCATACCCGGAAACGAACGTGCGCCGCACTGTACTAGGGGCGCATAGCCTGCGCCCTACCTTGGCCGGACGATGCTTTGGATGCAGCGTATAGCGCGGATCGTCGCAACTATCACGTATGCGCTGGCGAAACAGCAGCGCTATCTGGCGGTAATCTACAGTCGGCTCTAGAATGGATGAGATCGGTATGGTCTCTCTGATCAATAGATTAGTTCTTGCCTCTTTCCTATTCGTGCTGCTTTGCCTACCGACAGGTTTTGCGCGGGCGCAGGATGGTCCGCGCGATCCTGGCGATGGTGTGGATTTTGAGCAGCGCCTCGGCACGCAGCTGCCGCTCGACTTGCCTTTCATCGATGAGACCGGTGCCACAGTGACGCTCGGCGATTACTTTGGCGAGAAACCGGTGGTGCTCGCGCTCGGCTACTACGAGTGCCCCATGCTTTGCTCGCTTGTGCGCGATGGCATGGTTACTAGTTTGCTCGATGTCAGGTTGAACGTCGGCAGCGATTTTTCTGTAGTTAATGTCAGTATCGACCCCACCGAGACACCGATGATCGCCGATGCCGAGAAGGCAGCGATCGTCTCGCGCTACAATCGCCCCGGTAGCGAGGCGGGCTGGCATTTTCTTACCGGCCCGCAGGACTCGATCGCCCAGCTCGCCGATGCGATTGGCTTTCGTTACTACTACGATGCCAAAATCGATCAGTACGCCCACGCGAGCGGCATCACCGTGGTTACGCCGCAGGGCGAAGTAGCGCGCTACTTCTATGGCGTTGAGTATAACCCGAGCGATGTGCGGCTTGGCTTAGTCGAAGCATCGGCCAACAAGATCGGCGACACCGTCGATCAGCTACTCTTGCTCTGCTACAAGTACGACCCGATCACCGGCCAGTATAGCGGCCTTGTTATGACGATTATGCGCACATCGTTTCTTCTTTTACCGCCTGGGCCTTTTTGCCATCTTTACATTGGCCCGCAATAACCGACGGACTGAAACACCGGCACATGGCTAGCTAAGGGGTATATTCGCAGAAATAGCATAAGCTTTAACCTTAGCAGAGACACGCAATTTGCAATCTGCAATTGCACTAGGAAGCGCCAATGAACAACTTCCCATTGTTTCCCGATCAGGCTTCGACGTTTGCACCCCAGATCGATCTGTTGTACGGGGTGCTGGTGGCGTTGAGCCTGCTTTTCGCCGGTGTTATCCCGTTTGTCATTCTGTTCTTGATTGTCAAATATCATCGCAGCATGAAGGCCGATCGTTCCAATCCGGTGCATAGTAACCTGAAGTTGGAGCTGACATGGTCGATCATTCCGCTGATCTTAGCACTCGGCGTATTCACCTGGGGGGCGCTGCTCTATATCGATATGCGCCGCGCGCCTGATGATACGCTTGAGGTCTATGTCATCGGTAAGCGCTGGATGTGGCATACACAGCATCCGAACGGCAAGCGTGAGAACAACGAGCTGCACGTGCCGATCGGCCAGCCCGTCAAGCTGATTATGACCTCGCAAGATGTCATCCACAGTTTCTACATCCCGGCCTTCCGCATCAAGCAAGACGTGCTGCCCGGGCGTTATACAACGATGTGGTTCGAAGCCACGCGCGCTGGCGAGTATCACCTGTTCTGCGCCGAGTACTGTGGCACTGAGCACTCGCGGATGGGCGGGCGTGTAGTGGTGATGAGTATGGCCGACTATCAGACGTGGCTGACTACGCCGGGCGAGGTTATTCTGCCCGATGGCGTTGATGCTGTGGCTGATGGCGGTGTCGTTGCAGGCCCTGCCGTTGGCGACCCGATGGCGCTGGCGGGCCAGCAGCTTTTTACGAACCTTGGCTGTGTGGGTTGCCACCGCGACGATGGTGCTGGCCAGGGGCCTAGCCTGGTAGGGCTGTTCGGCGCGCAGGGGCAGCTTGCCGATGGTTCGACTGTATTGGCAGATGAAAATTATGTCCGCGAGTCGATCCTGAACCCGAACGCCAAAATCGCGGCGGGCTACCAGCCGATTATGCCGTCTTATCAAGGCCAGTTGAGTGAAGACCAGATCTTGCAGCTGGTGGCGTACATCAAGTCGCTCGGCGACACAAGCGGGAACTAGAAACGGTAATCATGTATGAGCACAACCACAGGCACTATTCCACGCAACTATACCACTGAGTCAAGCACCAGCCCGCTGGAATGGCTCAAGTCCTGGTTGCTGACGATTGACCACAAGCGGATCGCAATTTTATATCTGCTGGCGATCAACTTCTTCTTTCTGCTCGGCGGCGCGGCTGCAACTGCCGTCCGTATCGAACTGATCACGCCTAGCGGCGATTTGATGACGTCCGATGGCTACAACAAGATGTTCACCCTGCACGGGGTGATCATGGTCTTCTTCTTTTTGATCCCGGCCATTCCAGCGGTGCTCGGCAACTTTCTGGTGCCGCTGATGATCGGTGCCAAAGATCTCGCCTTTCCTCGGCTGAATTTGCTGAGTTGGTATGTCTATATGGGCGGCGGTCTGTTTACGCTTTGCGCTGTGGTGCTCGGCGGCGTAGACACTGGCTGGACGTTTTATACGCCCTACAGCAGCACATACGCGAATTCGCAGGTGTTGCTGACTGCAGTTGGCGTATTTATTATGGGCTTTTCGTCCATTCTCACCGGTTTAAACTTTATCGTCACCATTCATAAAATGCGCGCGCCGGGCCTGACATGGTTTCGCCTGCCGCTTTTTATTTGGGCGAACTACGCCACTAGCCTGATCCAGGTGCTGGCTACGCCGGTAATCAGTATTACCATTGTGCTGCTCGGCCTAGAGCGCATCTTCGGCGTTGGCGTCTTCGACCCGCGCCTCGGCGGCGATCCGGTGCTTTTTCAACACCTGTTCTGGTTCTACTCGCACCCGGCAGTGTATATTATGATTTTGCCAGCGATGGGCGTGATCAGCGAGCTGATCACGACTTTCTCGCGCAAACGTGTCTTTGGTTACGAGTTTATCGCTTTCTCCAGCATCGCGATCGCCGTCCTCGGCTTTCTCGTCTGGGGCCACCACATGTTTGTGAGCAGTCAGTCGGTTTACGCCGGTTTGATCTTCTCCTTCCTTAGCTCGGTGGTGGCTATTCCCTCAGCGATTAAAGTCTTTAATTGGACGGCGACGCTGTATAAGGGGTCGATCTCGTATCGCACGCCGATGCTCTACGCGCTCGGCTTCATTGGCTTGTTTGTTATCGGTGGCCTTACCGGCCTGTTCCTGGCGGCGGTCGCGGTGGATATTCATGTCACCGATACCTATTTTGTCGTCGCACACTTCCACTATGTTATGGTTGGCGGCACAATCATGGCCTATCTGGGCGGGTTGCACTTCTGGTGGCCGAAGATCACCGGGCGGATGTACTCGGAGATCTGGGGTGGTATCTCGGCTGCGGTGGTTTTCATCGGCTTCAACATGACGTTCTTCCCGCAGTTTGTGCTGGGCTATCTGGGCATGCCGCGCCGCTACCACGTTTACCCAGAGGAGTTCCAGATTTTGCACGTGCTCTCCACCGCCGGGGCCTGCGATCCTGGCGATCGGTTTTATCGTGCCGCTGATCTACCTGCTGCTCTCGCTGCGCTACGGGCGCATCGCTGGCGATAACCCCTGGGGGGCAACTGGCCTGGAGTGGAAGACGAGTTCGCCGCCGCCGACCGAAAATTTCCATGTCACACCGATCGTGACCGAAGAGGCATACGCGTATCCGCCTGAGGAGGCCGCTCGTGACGCAGCATCATACCGCCCTGGCTCACCACTTTGACACCATGGAGCAGCAGAAAGAGTCCGCTACCCTCGGGATGTGGGCCTTTCTGATCACCGAGCTCATGCTCTTCGGTGGCGTGTTTATGGCCTATATTGTCTATCGCTTCGCCTACCCCGAGCAGTTTGCGGCTGGTTCCGGCCACCTAGATTGGCCGCTGGCCGCAGTGAATACCGTGGTGCTGCTGGTAAGCAGTCTCTCGGTGGCGATGGCAGTGCATGCCGCTGAAAATGGCAATAAGAAGCGCATCATCCAGATGCTGATCTTGACGATGGTGCTTGGTGTGGGCTTCCTCGGTATTAAAGGCTACGAATATGCCGAGAAGTTCGCACATTGCGCGGGCGCACACAGTGTGGCCGAGTGGGTCGGCGGTGTGCGTCACGAGGTCGAGGAGTGCCTGGTGCCGGGGCGCGCTTTCTCTTCCCCAGCGAAGAAGCGCAGGGTGGTGCGGCGGCCCACGGCGGCGAGCGTGATGTGCTGGCCAACGTCGATCCGCAGTCTCCGCAGAGCGTTGTGCTGGCGAATCAAGGTCCCTGGCAGCTTTTCTATCTGCTCTACTTCACGGCGACCGGCTTGCACGCTTTTCATATGCTCGTCGGCTTGACGATTATGACTGTGCTGCTGATAATGACGCAGCGCAATCGCTTCGACACCGAGTATTTTACCCCTATCGAGATGGGCGGGCTCTACTGGCACCTTATCGACATTATCTGGGTGTTTTTGTTCCCGCTCTTCTACTTGGTACACTGATATGGCAACAACATCGCATTCGCAGCATTCGCACGCGCAGCACGAGCCGCACGTCTCGCTCCGAACCTACTATACGGTATTCGCAGCGCTGATGGTCGGCATGCTGCTGACGATCGGCGCTTATCTGCTCAACCCCGGTGAGCTGCTCGGCCTGAGCGATGGCGCAGCGCGCGCGGTAGATATCTTGATCGCCATGGCGATCGCGATCTTCAAAACAGTGCTGATCGTGCTCTACTTTATGCACGTGCGCTATAGTTCGAACTTGGTGAAGATTTTTGCCGGCGCAGCGTTCTTTTGGCTGCTAATGCTCTTTGGCATCACTATGATCGACTATGCTACGCGCGACTGGCCGCAAACCGCGCCCTTTGCCCCTGCTACACGCATCACCGCTCCTGCTCCCGAATGGGTGTAATCGTAAATCCGAAAAGAAAAAGAGCACCACACCATGCCTATTTTCTTTTCCGGTTTGGCATAAAAACGCCGTAGGGACGCAGCATGCTGCGTCCCTACGGCGTCTGTTGTTTGCCTTAGTATGTTGCCAGATGTGTAATCATGTCGCCGAGCATGATTTGTGCTACTGGGTGCGTGCGCAGCTGTTCACGCAGGCGGAAGGTGGAGATCAACAAACGCCCTGGGCCAAAAGCGCCGCTCTGCCACCAGCGCGACAGTGTGGTGCAGCCAGCCTACCGTCAGGCCAGCGTGGACATTAGCGGCAAAATCGCGTGTGCTCAGGCCCACGATTACATAATCGGGGATCAGGTCGGCAAAGGCGAAGTCTACTGTTCCGCCGCTCGGAATGTGGCGGAACATATGATCCTGGCGAATCCAGTTGAAGTTGCTGGCCCAGTCGCCGGCCCAACTGCGCCCCGGCGCTGCGCGATCGTCAGTGGGCCTAAATTGGTCTGTTGGGTATCACTGTGCTCGGCGAGCCAGAGCACACGCCCGCCACGTTGAACATAACGACGCCAGCTGTCGGTTAATGTTGCCACGACGACCACATCGGCGCTTTCCGCATCGGCGGCGAGCGGGTACCCTAGAGTACTCAGTTCATCGGCGAGATCTGGCGACCAGACACGCGCGGCACCGGGCTGCGCCAGTGTGCGTGGAAAGGCGTAGAACTCCTGATGATTGGCGGTGATCAACGCGCCCGCAGCGTCGAAGAGCTGTAGCTCGAGCCGCGCACGCAGGCTCTGCTCGATCGGTGGCACTGTAAACACCACCGTACCAAGATTTGTCACTGTGGCGGGCAACGTGCTAATGCCTTCGAAGCTGCCGCTCACGGCGGGCCAGCTGTCCACATGCCACGCCACACGTGCGCCCCAAAGATCGGAAGTGGAAAAGTGCGAGAGCGCGAGCCGCATCTCGCAGCGCTCGCCTGCATAAAACGCCACCCGCTCCCAATCCGGAACGATCGCATCGGCACTATTGACGTTGCCGATCACATCGTAGTAGGCCTTCGGGTTACGGCAGATATCGAGCAGCCCGTTGGCCTCCCAGTGTACGTCCGTAAACTCCGTGATAATATAGCCGACAATACTGGGGTGACGGCGCATTTGTTCGATCTGGTATTTGAGCGCGGTGAACTGCATGCGCTGGCTTGCCGCCGCAAGTTGGCTTAGATCGCCAAATACTTTGTCGAGATGATAAGCGCGAAAGCGTTGCGCCACGCCATGCGGGTAGACCGCTCCCTCGCCCCACTCGATGCCCGTCTCAAACCACCAGGGTTCGCCACCATAACACTCCCAGAGCTTTGTCAGATCGGGCAGGCCCCAATTGCCGAACTCCGAGACCACCATCGGCTCGTTGCCGCGCCGTGTAACTTCGGGTGCCGGTGTGCGTGGGGTTGGGCTCCAGGGGTCGCGTACATACGATTGCCATGCATCGAGGCTTTCGGCCTGGTTATAAGCGAATGTCCAGGAAGGGCGGGCGGCAAAGGTTTGCACCCAGTCGCGCCATTTGCGATAGTGGTCGGGAATACTGTAGTAATTATGGAAATCTTCGATATCGGTGATAACGTGAAAATTGCCCAGGCAGGGCGAGTTGCCGACAATTAGGCGGTGCGGATCGAGCGCTTTGAGATAGGCATACGTCTCGGCCAACCAAGCGCGGTGGTCGGGGTTAGACATAAGATCGACACCCCAACCCTCGTTGATAATCGTCCAGATGATGATACTGGGATGGTTCCAGTCGCGCTCGACCATGCCTTGCAAGGTGGCGCGAGCGCGCACCATGGCCGCTTCGGTCAGATTTTCCCAGTTCGGTAGCTCAGTCCAGATCAGGATGCCAGCGCGGTCGGCGGCATCGTAGTAACGCGGTTCGGTGATCTTGATGTGCGTACGCAAACAGTTCAGGCCCATATGCTTCGCCTTGGCGAATTGATCGTCGAGCTGGGCATCGCTAAAGGGCGTGTAGATGCTGTGCGGGTAATAATCCTGGTCGAGCGCGCCACGCAAATAGAGCGTGCGCCCGTTCAGCATCAAATGGCCATCGCTTGAAGTGCCGATCGTGCGCATGCCGAAGTGGATGCTGCGTGTGTCAAGAGCGCTATCTTGCTGTAGGAGTGCCAGATCGAGCTGGTAGAGATGGGGACAGCCTGTGTCCCACAGTTGCGGCGCGGGAATCGGTAGCGTAATATGCGCTGCTGCGCCGCCCGCTTCCAGCCGGTGGTCGTAGTGGCTCGACCGCGCCGCTGGGGTCGCTCACGCTCAAACGCACGTCTACATTGCTAGGGGTGGGCGCGCTCAATTGAATTAACACATGGGCGCGTTCGTCTGGCACATCAGGCGTGACATGCAGTTGGATGACATGGCAGGGATGGCGTGCTTCAAGTTGGACACTCTGCCAAATACCGCCGATCGGCCCGTACCAGCTCTGCTTGCCGTGCGGAATCTCGGCGAAAGGGTACTTCGGCGCATCATACCCATCGCCCGGATCGACGACGCGCACGATCAGTTCATTTGCTTCGTCGAAACGTACACGCTCGCCAAGTAGCACAACAAAGGGTAAATAGCCACCTTCGTGCTCCGCAAGCAGCTCGCCATTAAAGTAGATTGTTGCAACATAATCGACTGCGCCAAAGAGCAGGTACCACTGCTGCTGGTCGGGGGCGCGCTCGACAACCAGGCTACGCCGGTACCAGGCCACGCCTGCGTAGGCGCGTAAGTCATCGAATTGAGCTTGCCAGGGGCCAGGCACCTGAATGCTGCGCGGCGTGCCCTGATTAAGTGTTGCTACCGTGAGTTGCTCGTTGCTGTCGACAAAAAATCCCACGCGCCGTCAAGGCTGATCGTCGTGCGCGTCACGCTTGCGTCTCCTTACAACAGATGCGGTCGGTGCAAGCAGTAATGGTATACCATCGTCCTACATACAGCAAACGCCCTAATGATACTGGTTCAATGTTCATCGTGATCCGGCAATAGCTATGCCAGGGGAATAACAACAGGGGACGCAATGAGTGCGGTAGGGATGCAAAACGCGCGCTAGAGAGGCAGCATGTTGCCTCTCTAGCGCGCGCGGCGGTTCGCAATCAGGCGGCGCGGGCCTGGCGGCGGTCGTGTTCAAGCAGATTGATGATCTGCGGGATAGCGTCGGCCGCCTGGTCGGGGTAGGCGGCGATCGGCACCGGGCAGCTCCGCAACTGCAAGGCTACGGTATCGGCGAGCACCACGATAGCCGGCGGGCGCGCGCCAAACTGTGCCAGGTCGTGCATCAGGCTCTCGGCCATGGTGCGCCCGTTGGCCAGGCAGAGCGCATAGCTAACATTGCCGCGCTGCACAACGAAGTCTGGCACTACGATGCATTCCGGCCCGATCAGTGGCTCAGGATCGCGACGGAGCCGCCAGCCGCCGACACGCCCAGCCGCCTGTGCCCGGCTCCAGGCGCGGCGGAACAACTCCACTTCTTCCCACTCCCACGCCTCGCTGCCGTCGGTTGTTCGCTTGCACCGGCACCGAGTACGCGCAGCGCGCGCGCGTCGAGCTTCCGCGCGTCGTCCCACGCAAAGAGCCGATCCATGATATCCCGGGTTTCCGGCGACAACTCCGGACCGTCCCCGATGATATCGGCGAGGGTGCGATAGATCGACCGCAGCCAGCCGGCGAACTGATCGAACACGCCTTGCAGGGCCGAAACCGGGGCGATGCCGTCGCGGAGGTACGCTTCGAACCAGGATGCCCACTGTTCTTGCGCCCGCACGTCAAGCG
>JAAUTF010000192.1 GCA_012031775.1 Candidatus Altimarinota bacterium
GTGCGGCGGCCCAGCCGAGGTGTGTCTCTAGAATCTGGCCGATATTCATACGCGAAGGCACGCCGATCGGGTTCAAAATAATATCGACCGGCCGACCATCGGGCAGGAAGGGCATATCCTCCACCGGTAGCACGCGCGAGACCACACCTTTATTACCATGGCGACCGGCCATCTTGTCGCCAGCGCTGATCTTGCGCTTCTGGCAAAGCAGCACCCGCACCGACTGGTTGACGCCCACCGGCAACTCAGCGCCATCGGCGCGTGAGAAAACCTTAACATCGATCACCTTACCGCGCACACCGTTGGGCACACGCAGCGAACTGTCCTTCACCTCGCGCGCCTTCTCGCCGAAAATTGCGCGCAGCAGCCGCTCCTCCGCCGTCAGGTCTGTCTCGCCCTTGGGTGTAATCTTGCCGACGAGAATATCGTTCGGCTGCACCTCGGCACCTACATAGATGATACCGTGCTCGTCGAGATTACGCAGACTATCCTGGCCAACGTTGGGAATGTCGCGCGTGACCTCCTCAGGGCCAAGCTTGGTATCGCGCGCCTCAACCTCATACTTCTCGATATGGATCGACGTGAAGATATCCTCGCGCACCAAGCGTTCCGACACCAGGATGGCATCCTCGAAGTTACCGCCCTCCCAGGGCATATACGCAACCAGCACATTCTGACCAAGCGCAAGCTCGCCATTATCGGTGCTAGAGCTATCGGCAATAACCTCATCGGCCTTCACGCGCTCGCCACGCACAACACGCGGGCGCTGATTGATACAGGTATCCTGATTGGAGCGCATAAACTTGCGCAATCGATATTCGTACTCGGTACCATCGTCCTCCTCGACCACAATGCGGTCGCCGGTGGCGCTGATAACAAGACCGTCCTTCTTTGCAACTACCACCTGGCCGCTATCGCGCGCGGCGCGGTACTCCATGCCGGTGCCAACGATCGGTGCATCGGAACGAAGCAACGGTACGGCCTGACGCTGCATGTTCGAACCCATCAGGGCGCGGTTGGCATCGTCGTGCTCCAGGAAGGGGATCAGCGCAGTCGACACACTGACCACCTGCTTCGGCGACACATCCATGTAGTCTACGCGGTCAACGCGCTCGGTGACAAAATCCTCGCCGAAGCGACATGATACCGAGCGCTCGACGAAACGATTATGCTCATCGATATTAGCGTTTGCCTGTACCACCACAAAGCGATCTTCTTCATCGGCGCTGAGGTAATCTACTTCTTGCGACACGATCGGCACAATCTTGATAATCTTCAGCGGCAGATCAACAATCTGCTCGGCCAGAGCACGGTTGATCTCGGTACCTGCCTCGGCGATCGTCTCGCTGGTGGCCGGATCGATAATGTCCTCGCGCAAAAGCTGGCCGCGCATCAGGCCGATAGCGATACGACGCGCTGTTTCAGCATCAACCCGACTACCGCGTGCGGCCAACAGCGTGCCATTGCGCAGGTCGCGCACATCGCGTAGCAGCGTGCTCTTCTCAAGCCAGGCCGGTGCGTTCTCGACCGTATTGTAGACTTTGCGATACGGTGTCTCAAGAAAGCCCATCTCGTTGACGCGCGAGAAGGTCGACATCGTGCCGATAAGACCGATGTTCGGCCCTTCCGGCGTCTCCACCGGGCAGATGCGTCCATAGTGGCTATGATGAACGTCGCGCACCTCAAAGCCAGCGCGATCGCGTGAGAGACCGCCGGGGCCAAGGGCCGAAAGGCGACGTTTGTTCGTCAACTCGGCTAGCGGGTTCGTCTGATCCATAAACTGGCTCAGCTGCGAACCACCGAAGAACTCGCGCATCGCGGCGACAACCGGGCGAATATTAACCAAGCCATTCGGTGTAGCGCTTTCTGGGTCTTGCAGCGACATACGCTCTTTGACCACGCGCTCAAGACGCAGCAGGCCAACGCGGAACTGCTGCTGGATGAGCTCGCCGACCGTACGCACGCGCCGGTTGCCAAGATGGTCGATGTCATCTGGGCGGCCAATGCCATTGTTGAGCTGGATAATCTGCTCGACGATCTTCACGATGTCGCGCGGCAGCAGCACCCGTACGTACATACCAGGTGCAGCCGAGACGCCATCGCGGCGCGCATCGCGCTCCCAAAGATTCTTATTTAGCTTGTAGCGACCGACTTTCGCCAGATCGTAGCGGCGCGCGTTAAAGAGCAGCGACTCGAGCAAAGAGCGCGCGTTCTCCAATGTCGGCGGATCGCCGGGGCGCAGGCGCTTATACAGCTCCATCAGCGCCTCTTTGCTATTATGCGTTGGATCTTTGTCGAGTGTAGCGCGAGTATAGGGGTGCTCGGGCACAATATCGACAGCGCGCAGCAACTCGATGACCCCGTCATCGTGGCCATGCTGATCAAGCTCGTTATCAGGCACCCAGTGGCCCTCACCTGTCTCCTTGCCATCCTGGTCGAACTCGGTCTGCCAAGCCATGATCGCGCGCAACAGGATCGTCACCGGAATTTTGCGCTTGCGATCAACCTTCACGCTCACAACATCGCGTTTGTTTGTCTCGAATTCAAGCCACGCACCGCGGTTAGGAATGAGCTTGGCCGAGTGCAGCGCACGCCCGCTTGTCGGGTCTTTATCATCTTTAAAGTAAACACCGGGCGAACGGATGAGCTGCGAGACCACGACGCGCTCGGCACCGTTGTAAATGAAGGTGCCGTTATCGGTCATCACCGGGAAATCGCCAAGAAAGATCTCGCTCTCCTTGATCTCCCCGGTCGTCTTGATACGCAGCTCAACATTAACGCGCAGCGGTGCGGCATACGTTAAGTCGCGCTCACGACACTCGAACTCGTTAAAGCGCGGCTCACCAAAGACATATTCTTTGAAGACCAGCTCAAGATTCTTGCCAGTAAAGTCAGTAATCGGCGAGATCTCATCGAAGAGCTCGCGCAGGCCCTCACGCCGGAACCAATCAAAGCTATTGACCTGCGTCTCGATCAGGCGCGGAACTTCGATGGCATCGGTGATGCGCGCAAAGGATCGACGCTCGGCACGCCGCGACAGCCGGGGCTCGATGCCCTTATCTACAGGCACAATCAGCGGCTGCAGCACGACATTTTCGATTAATGGGGGCATACTCACCTCTCCTCGGTAGTCCGCAGGCGGCTGCTTGCACCATGTACCGCCCACGCGCTGGCTTCTGGCAGGCGAAAACACAAATCGCCGGTCAAGGCTTCTTCCCTACAGTGGGTTAGCCTTCCGACTGGCGTGGACGCTGTTCAAGTCTTCGCGCTAGAGTGCGCTGCAAAGCACAACGGCGATATGTGGTCGCTAGCCTCGATCCGTACTCGCGCTATACTTTATGTCTCACTACATATGAATCTTATATGCGAATGAGGATGATAACACGCACAAAGCGTGTGTCAAGTACGGATTTTAACACATCACGGGTTATGCTACAACCCGTGATGTGGTCGATCCGGATTAACGTTGGATGAGAGGCAAATAAACAGGTGCGTTATCACCCTGAGTTGGAGCCACAAACAGGCCTTTCGCGGTGAAGAAGGCTGCATTACCAGCCAGATCGCTCGCCGTAACATTCAGGCGCACATCGCCAGGCACAAGCGGCACATCAGCCAGCCAGCGCGTCGGATCGAGCGGGTCTTGGGTAAACGCGATCGGCACCCAAAGCACTTCCTCGCTATCCTCGCTATTGGGGGCAGCGTAAACCCCTTGCACTCTGAGCACACCACTGGCAGTGACGGTACCAGTGATGCTAAAGTCGCTGACAGTCGCGATAATGCGGCTCATCTGGTTACCGTTCAACAAGGGGAGCGGCTCAAGCACAATGTTTTCGATCAGGGCGCATCAACATCGGCGAGGCCACTTGCGGCATCGGGTGCGGCGGGGTCGGTATAGAGCACCTTAAACGTCATCTGGCGATATTTACGCAGCGTGCCGCTTACCCCGCCTGCATCGGCGCGGAACTGGGCGGGCGTAACCGTAAGCTGATCGCGGCGGTTTGGATCTTCGCCCACGCTTGTAAAACCGTAGAAGCGATCGGGGAACCAGACACCAACACCCGCGCTAAAATCGGGCTCTAGGCTCGTCTGGATCAGCGGCTCGAAGGTCTCGGTGACGATCTGCGAAATCAGCGGATCGAAGGTCTCCGGCGCGCCGTAGGTGCCCTCAAGAAAGACAACGTCGCGCACGATCAACTGCGTGTCAGAGATCGCACTCCGCGCACTGATATCATAGGCCAGCTGCGGCAGATTAGGCCGACCGGCCTGATCGCTCGCGAAGGTTCGCAACTCGGGTGCAGTACCCTGGCCGTTCACAACAAAGGTGTCGCTGACGGTGACATTGCCGTCGATGCGCAGGCGACTGCCGATCGTGGTCTCGCCGCGCTCGACCGCGTCCTCTTCGAGATCGAGTGTGAAGGTGATAATGCGCTCCACTGTGCCGAGCGCACCGATCGGCACATCGGTGGGGATGAGCGTGTCGGCCGGCGCGTCGAAGCGTAGCTCGGGCGGTACGGGCTGCGGATCTTCGACCTCGATTGTAAAGAAGGGCAGGCCGTAGAGCGTCCATACCTGCAAGACCTTGGCGTCATAAGGGCCAAGGCTCGTGGCGTTTCGTAGATAACGCTGGCGCGCATCAACAAGCGCGCTCCCGACCTCCTGGCCGACATAGATCAAGTCGCCCGCGACATCTACGCGCACATCGCGGCCCAACTCCTCGGTAAAGTAGAGCGAGAGTCGTTCGCTATAATCAACGCCATCGAGCGTGCCATAGCCGTAGCCGGTATTGCCCAGCCAGATACTCCCCTGCTTCATCATTACCTGCGGGAAGTCGGCGCGATAGAGATCATAGTTCTCCGTTGGTATCGCTGTTCCAGGCAGCGGAGTGGGTGTACCACGGCCACCAACATTTGCCCGCACCGCCTCGTCGATCACGTTGTAGCCGCTGTGACAGCCGACCGACCAGCCGATCTGGCTGGTGAAATACGAGGCGTAATCGTAGGAAAAAACGCTCACCGTCGGCGAATAAATGCGCTGCGCGGGCAGGGTAAGCGTACCGGTGGCCGGGATGAGCTGCCAGTGGTCGAAGTGCGCATTGATCGACGCGAGCTGATATTTGCCCACCGTCTGCGTCGGCACCGAAGAACCAGAGACATCGTAGCCGGTGATAAATTCATCGGCTGTTGTGTAATAGCCCTGTAACCAGGTCTCGTAAATAGCGTCGCGCTGCCAGTCGTCGTTGATCAGCGTGGTCAGTTCTACCGTTCCAGAACTGGTGCTATTGGAGAAGGTGTCGATAGCACTGGTCACTTCCGCAGCCTGGTCGCTGAGAAAGTCGTAGCCGGTGACGAGCGCGTGGCCAGGCGTGTTGCCAAAAGGTGTTCACCGATGCGAGCGTCCGGCGATTGCGCAGGCGTGCCGGAGCCGAGCGGGAGGCCGACATATGGCCGCAGATAAGCAGCTATCTCGGCGGGCGCTCGACCAGCCGCCCCACGGCGACATCAGGGATGAAGAGCGGGTAACCCAGGAAGCGGTAGGGCTTATCGGTGCCGTAGGGGTTATCGCTCAGGATCGTGCCGTATTTGTAACGCCGCCCCCAGCGGCCGATCTTCCACAATAAGGCCAGGGGTGACCTCCGCATCCAGATAGGCGGCGTAGTCACGCTCATTAGCGATCGTCGTGAGATCGGGAATGCGGAAGAAGGGCAGCAGTGAGTCACCGCCAACCAGCACGATATTCTTGACATTGGGGAAGGGCGGGCGGTCGTTTACGAAGCTACCGTTGTACACATCGAACGTGGGGTTGGGGCCGCTCGGCGTGCGCCGCGTGGCGGCTTCGATGACGTTGTCGATAAATTTTGCAACACGATTGGCAGCCAGCGGGTTATCCTGGTTTGCCAGCCAGCCGCTATAAATACTGCCGACCGTCTCGCTACCGAGCGAGTTCAAATCAGTGCTAAGGTCGATGATGCGGCCATTGCCAGGGCTGACAAAGGCGAGGTAGTTAAGCGAGTCGATCACATCACTGATCGCCTGCGTGCTTGTCGGGTAACGCTGACGCATCAGCTCGCTGTTGACGATATAGAGCGTTTCGATAGATGTGTCGACAGGGCCTATATTTCGGATGCGCACCTCGGGGGCGGGCGGCGGCTCTTGCAGCTCGCTGCCGAAAACAGTGATTTCCAGGCGGTACTGGGTCGCAGGATCGCTGGCCCCGTTCGAGCCGGCGACGGCCAGATAGTAGACGCCGGGCTGCCAGAGAAAGGCCTCGATCTCCTCGTTCGCACGGCCGAGGTTGGAACTGATCGCCTTGATGCTACCGCCATCGCCTTGATGCTACCGCCAATTGCCTTGATACTACCGCCAATCGCCTTGATGCTACCGCCAATCGCCTTGATGCTACCGCCGATGGCATTAATACTTCCACCAGTGTCGAGCACATCTTCAAGGCCGTTCAGGCCGTTTTCGATATCGTCCTGGTTCGAGGCGAGCACCAGATCATAATCGGCAGGCAGGTTACTGAGCGTCACCTGCACCGACGAAGCTGGCGGTACAAAAAGCGGTAATAGTCGAGATCGCGATCCGTGTCGATCACACCGCTGATCACCTGTGTCCAGTTGATCACGCCGGTGTCGGTGGGGCCGATGTTATCGGCCTGATTCGCGGTTGCAACCGATTATTCGGCTCACTCTCGACGAGCGCTGTGAGCGCCGTGGGCAGATCGGCCTGCTGCAAGGCACCGTCTGCCTGCGGCAGCGTGAAGAGCGCCGTACAAAGCACCGCAACAAGAGCAATTACGGTTACCGTTAGACGTTGCAGGCGGCCAGCGAGAGGCATAGGATAGTCTCCTTGGTAGTCAGCGAGCTAAACGCTCGACCTCTGCGAGGTCGCGCTGAGCGTCGAGCGCTTGAAAAATTGTGCGGGCGCGGGCCAGATGCTCCTGAAGGCGCGTGCGATCGTCAACAGCGCGCGAAAGGCGAGCGGCGTCGAGCAGGGTTTTGCCCAGTTCATAACGATTATCGAGCACTTCGAGCCGAGCCAGCGCGCGCGTGAGCAGATCAGCGGCGAAGCCAAAAATCGCCCTGGTAGAGCGCGATGCGCGCAAGCACACGCTCGGCGACAGCGATCTCGGCACCCATACCCAACTCGATAGCCAGATCGCGCGAGCGCGCAGCGAAGTCGTAGGCCAGCTGGCGCTCGCCAAGCTCGATCGCGGCCTCGGCGGCGAGGCGTAATACCTCGGGCAGGAAATTGCGCGCGTTGATGCGCTCAATAGCCTCGATACCGCGCTTAAAAAGGTCGAGCGCAGCGGCGGGCTGGCCCTGAAGCAGCAACACTTCACCACGATTGTAGGTCGTTACGGCGACGCCAAGGGCCGAGCCCATGCGGGCGAACTGCTCGCCGCTGAACCGATAGAGATCTGCGGCGCGATCGAGCTGATCACGACCGACAAGGGCGACAGCCAGATTGTTCGAGGTGCGCGCCATAGCCATGGCATCGCCGACGCTCTGGGCTAGCTCCAGCGATCGTTCATAGCTCTGAACGGTATCTTGCCAGCGCCCGACCTGTAAGTAGAGCACACCGAGATTGTTGAGCGTATTGGCGAGGCCGGTGAGGTCGTTGACCTGTTCAAAGCGCAGACGTGCCTGTTCGAAGGCCGCAATAGCCTGCGCCGTCTCGCTCTGATCGCTGTAGATCGTGCCGATCAGCAACAGGGCATGGGCCTGATCGGCAACGGCACCAAGCTCCTCAATCAAGCGCAGCCCGATGCGCGCCCACTCCATCGCGTGGGCATACCGCGCCTGACGATAGGAGATACCGGCCCCAAGCAAGTAACAGCGCGCCACCTCAGCGCGCATGGTCGGTGTCGCGGCGCATGGCCTGTTCGAGGATAGCGAAGGCAGCGGCATAATTCGAGCGGCGCTCTTCGACCGTGGCGCGCAGACGCCAGAGGCGCAGCCACAGCTCATCGCGCTCGCCGAGGGCGTGTAGGATCTCGAGCGCCGCGCAGTAGCAGGCATCGGCGTCTTCATAGTCGCCCAGCAGCAGCAAAATATCACCTTGCTGCTCATAGATTTCTGCCTGACGGCGCAGACCAGTCGGGGCTGCCGCATCATCGAGACGAGTGGCTACCTCGGCAGCAGTACGAAAGAAAGCCAGGGCATCGGCGTTGGCGTAGCGCTCCCGTGCCTGTGTGCCAGCTCGCACCTGATAGCTGAAGGCGGGCTGCCACTCTTCGGCCTGTAGATAATGGTTAGCGAGCAGCGCCAGATGCGGATCGCGCTGCTCGCCGCTGAGCTGCTCGATCCGCTCAGCCACGCGGCGGTGCAGATCGCGGCGGCGCGCGTAGAGAATGCCTTCGTAGGCGACATCACGCAGCAGCGCGTGGCGAAACAAGTAGGCCAACTCGCGCTCTTGCTGGGCGGCAAGAATCAACTCGATCGCGATCAACTCGCGCAGGCCTTCGTCTAGCATCTCCGGGTTATCGTAGACACCAGCGAGCACCGGCGGCTCGAAGCGTCGCCCGATGACTGCGGCGACTTGAACTAGTTCGTGGCGGGTTTCATCGAGCTGATCGAGGCGCGCCATGAGCAAACCTTCGATACTGGTGGGCAGAATGATATCGTTGAGCGAGCCGCTGAGTTGCCAGACCTTATCGACGGGCGTGAGCGCGCCGGCCTCGATCAGCGCCAGGACGAGCTGCTCGATAAAATACGGGTTACCCTGGGTGCGATCGAGCAGTGCCAGCAGCTCTGGCGGCGCAGGAGTGCCAACAAGCTCACTGAGCAACGCTGCGCCCGCTTCAGGCGTCAGCTCGCCAAGCTGCATAAGAACCGTGTTGGGCAGCTCAGTCCAGGGCGCGGCGATCGGCGGTTCGGGGCGATAATTCAACAGCAAGAGCAGGGGCACCTCGGCAAGTGCCGGAGCGAGCGTGCTGAGCACTTCGAGCGAGGAGGAATCGGCCCAGTGAATATCCTCGATCGAGAGCAGCAACGCATCGCGCCGGGCAGCGCCGCGAAAGAGCGCGACAATCAACTCCTGCAGACGATCGTGGCGCTGTTGCGGCGAGAGTGCGGTAGTGAGCGCGCTCTGAGCGAACTGTAGATTCAGGGCATCACCGAGCAGGGCAGAAAGCGATCGAATGCAGGGGCGAGCTGATGTACACGTGCCGCGAGCAATTCCTCAAAGCGCGTACCACTGCGGCGGGCACTCTCAACGCCGAGCAAATCGTGAAGCAGCGGGCGGATAGCGGCATAGGGCGTGCGCTGATCGTAGCTCTGGCACTCAGTAACATAGATCAGGAAATCGGGCGGCACGCCAGCGGCGGACTGCGGGCGCGCCCAGCATCACCAGATGCCGAGCTAGCTCTTCCACAATCCGCGACTTGCCCGAACCAGCCTCGCCGACAACGGCGATCACGCGGCCCGCGCCTGCAAGGCCTCGGTCGCCGCC
>JAAUTF010000193.1 GCA_012031775.1 Candidatus Altimarinota bacterium
GTCGAGAATGCCGATCGTCTGCCCGCCCGGCCCCGTCAAGGGTGCCATCTGCGTCCAGACAGCGTTTGGATTAACGGCTTTATACTCATCAACCCGCACTTGGTTGGTCATATCCGGCCATCCGGCGTAGACAATACCGAATTGGCCCTGGAAGGCCTTGTCGCGCCACTGCGAGCCGGTGTTCGCCGCAAGGTCTGGATCTACAACACCAGCCGCTGCAAGCTGTTGAATAAAGGTGATCGCTTCGATCATGGCCGGGTCGCTAAAGCCATTACTCAGCTGGCCATCCTTCAGGTAGAAGCTGCCAGGGTTCCCAACACCGAACGCGCCGAAGATCGGAGAGTAGATATTGTTGATGTATGGTGGGTTGCTGAACGATGCACCCGTAATACCATAGGTGTCATTCTTGCCATTACCATCAGGATCCTGGCTGGTGAAGGCCTCGGCGACCGCGAGCAACTCGTCGGGCGTTGTTGGCACAACAAGTTCGAGCGCATCGAGCCAGTCTTGGCGCACCCAGTAGGTGAACTGCGGCGCGAACGGTGCCTTGGCGATTGCATAGGTCGTGCCGTCGAACTGGCCCTTCTTCAGGCCGTCTTCACCGATAAAATCAAGCGTCGGCCCGAGCTGCTCCAGATACGGGGTGAGGTCGAGCAGCTGGCCCTGGGCCACGAACTGGCTCAGGCGCGCGCCGGTTATCGAGTTGCATTAGATCAGGGTAATCACCGCCGGCCATTCGGACGTTGAGCTGCGTATAATAATCTTCTACGGCCTCGATCGTAGAAAGCCGCAGGTCGATGCCCAAAGCCTTGTCGAGTTCTTGCTTGACGAAATCTTGCTCGGGTGGCGGCACGGGTGCGTTGGCTTGCTGCACAACATCGAGCACGAGCGCTGCTGTGTTCGCGGCCGGTGCATTGGTCGGGGCGGACGGTGCTGCGCTGGCTACCGGCACAGCCGCCGGAGCTTCGCTGGCCGCTGGCGCTTGCGGCGGTGTTGCGCCACAGGCGCTCAAGCTTAGAGCCAACGAGATGAGCCAGACGCCGCCATTCCACTGTCGCTGTTTGAAAAGCATCTTGCGTCCTTTCGTAATCGAACTTCATCGCTGTCCGTCGTCACTGACGTATCCTGATGTGGTTCTCACCCCTTGATCGATCCGAGCAGCACTCCTTTCGTGAAATGGCGTTGGAGAAACGGGTAGACGATAATCACCGGCAGACTCGCGAGCACCACGGCTGCCATCTGAAGGGTGGGGGTTGGTACCAGATTTTCTGGGTTCTCGATCTGCTGCGATTGACGCAGAATGCCGCGGATCACCATTTGCAATGGCTGCAGGTTGCGGTCGGTGACGTACAGCAGCGCCTGATAGAATTCATTCCAATGGCTGACCGCGTAGAAAAGCCCGACTGTCAAGAACATCGGTACCGACAGCGGCAGCGTGATCTGCCAGAGAACGCGCCACTCGCTTGCACCATCAATACGCGCTGACTCGAACAGCTCCTCCGGCAGTTGTTCGAAGAAGGTTTTCATAATCAAGACATTCGTTGTCCAGATCGCATTGGGAATGATCATCGCCCAGATCGTATTTAAGATACCGGTCTGCTTCACAACGAGATAGGTCGGAATGATGCCGCCGTTAAAGAGCAAGGTAAAGACGATCAGCAGCAGCAAGGTATGGCGACCCGGCAGGTAGCGCTTGCTCAATGGGTATGCGATCAAGGTCGTTAGCACGAGATTCACGATCGTGCCGACCACCGTGATCGTGATCGTAACCATCAGCGCACGTGGGATCTCGGGCCGCGACAGAAACTCGCGGTAGGCATCGAAGGTCAGCACGGTCGGAATGACAACATACCCGCCGTTCTTCAACACTTCGGAAAAAGGCGTGAGCGACACCGAGACGACGTAGAGCACGGGGAAGAGTGCTGCCAGGCCAACGGCGGCAAGCACCAGGTAAACAAGGCCATCGAAGAAGCGATCGTTGATTCCTCTTACCATATGCTGCCCTCCCAGCGCTTTGCGAGCCGATTCGCCATCAGAACCATGGCCATGCCGATCAAGGACTTAAACAGGCCTACCGCAGCGGCGAGGCTGTAGTTCTGCTGCTCGAGGCCGGTGCGAAATACCCAGGTGTCGAGAATATCTGCCACGCGGTAGACCTGCGGGTTGTAGAGAATGTAAATCTGCTCGAAGCCAGCGTCGAGGATGTAGCCGATGCGCAGTAAGAGCAGCAAAATAAAGACATTGCGCACGCCGGGCAGTGTCACATGCCGAATCAAGGCCAGCCTACCAGCACCATCCACACGCCCCGCATCGTAAAGCGTCGGGTCGATTCCACTGATCGCAGCCAGATAGATGATGGCACCCCAGCCCAGATTCTGCCAGACATCGGAGAGAACGACGATCTGCCGAAAATAGCTTGGCGAGGTCAAAAATGGAATCGGGCGACCGCCGGCCTCAACGATCCAGCGATTGATCAAGCCGGATGTTTGCGAGAGCAAGGCCAATAAAATACCATAGATGATCACCCAGGAGAGGAAGTGGGGCATGTAGCTGAGTGTTTGAATGATGCGGCGGAACCAGGCCGCCCGACATTCGTTCAACAGCAGGGCGAGCACCAGCGGCGGGACAGTGCCAAAGATAATCTTCAGCGTACTGATGATAATGGTGTTCGCTAGCAATTGGCCAAATACAGGCGAGCTGAAGAAGGTGCGAAAATGTTTGTACCAGGGGTCGGCCCAGGGGCTGCCCAGGATGCCATCGAGAGGATTAAAATCCTTGAACGCGATCACCAGGCCGTACAAGGGCAGGTAGCGAAAGATCGCATACCAGGCCAGCGGCAGCAGCAGCATGAGGTAGAGCGTACGCTGCTTCCATACGTATGCCCATGTGCGACGAAAGCTGCTGCGTTGTCCGATGGTCGACAACTCGGCGGTGAGTTCTGGCTGCATACGAACGCTCCTCTAGTACACGTCGGGCGAATCACCCTGATGCAAGCGAACTGCCCCGCGCTGGAACGCGTAGTAGGCCGGTTTCGTCCGCTCGTCGATGTCCACCAGGCCCCAATTGCCGGTGATCGGGCAGTCTGGGCTACCGCAGAGCCAGCAGCGCCCACCATCGTTCCAGCGCCAGACGAACACGCCTATCACCCGTGGGTCGGCCGCGAAGATTGTCATACAACGCTCGATATACTCAGCCTGAGTTGTAGCGTCGCGCGGTCGCTCCTCCCAGCTGTAAGGCCAGGCCCGCTCCACACAGCGGAAGCGCTGATGCTCGCGCCGCTGGGCAGGGTCGCGCATAGTGCCGCCAGCCGAGGGGTAGCCAAACTCCTGTACGACGATCGGTAGGCCTGCGATGGCGTGCAACTGGTCGAGCTTCTCGCGCCAGTGCTCAGGGCCACCTTCGTTGTAGGAGCCAAAATAACCATCAGCACCGATGTAGTCCAGCGCAACGACGTCGTTGGGAAAGAGCTGTTGATACATCCAGAGGGCGCGCTCGTCGAAGCCGGCCATGTTGACGCCGACAAGGGCATTAGGGTTGCCGCGCTTCACGCCGCGCGCACCTTGGAGCAGGAACGTGACGCTTTGCTCGGCGGTCAGGCCGCCGTTCCAATCGGGGGCGTTCAGCTCATTGGCCACCTGCCAGGCCGATGCTACGTCGCGAAAGCGCTCGGCCAGCCACGCGCAAACCTCCTCGTACAACGCATAGTAACCGGCGCTTCCCATCGGCCCGCCCCAGGCTGAGAAGCCTCCGCCGATATCGAGATCGCCACCGGGGAAGGGTGTGTAGCCCATGAGCTTAAAGCCGTGCGCGCGCAGCAGCTCGACCTCGTGCTCCTGGTCGCGGAACTCCGACGTGAGTTGGCGCAGCGTTGCGTCTGCGAAGGGCGTGCGAAAGCCCATGCGCACCCACTCTACCCCGGCGGCGCGCATCAAGGCGTAGTCACGCTCGATCCGTGAGCCGTCACGTCGTCGCCGCTGCACTGCTGCACCGATCATTCTGGGCATTGGTCGCCACCTTTCATTCTGTGCATGGGCAGTCACCTGCGTTCGATATCGTTTGTCTGCCGCATATTCTTGTTGGGAATTAAGGCATAGCGATGCTGGGGCAATAGAGGTGAGAGCCCCTTCAACCGACACGTGTGCTACGGCGTAACCAGATGTTCCTGCAGGCGCGCCTGATCAAAAACGATGCCAAGCCCGGGGCCAGCGGGCACGGTGATCAGGCCATCGCTCGGGCGTAACGTTGTGGTAAGCAGTCGATCGCCGATCGGGTTGGGCGTGCTCGAGAATTCAAAAACAAGAAAGTTGGCGCTGGCCGCAGCCAAGTGTGCGGCGGCGGCGATATGCACCGATGAACCCATACTAACATGGGCAGCCCAGCGTGTGTTGTGTAGGCTGGCCACAGTAGCTATTCGTCGCCCCTCGCTGATCCCGCCAGCACGGCAAATATCGGGCAGAATGATGTCGACACTGCGCCGGGCCAGGCGCTCGGCAAACTGCCAGCGTGTGCATTCGGTCTCACCAGCGGCTACCGCCATGTCGAGTGCAGCAGAGAGCCGCACATAGCCGTCAACGTCTTCTGGCGGCAGCGGATCTTCCAGCCAATAGACCCCCATCCGCTCCATGGCCCGGCCAGCATACAGCGCCGTATCGGCGGTATAGGCCCCGTGTGCATCAACAAGTAGGTCGGCGTGACCACGCACCGCCTCAGCTACAGCGGCCACCGTGGCCAGGTCGCTATCGACATCGCCGCGCCCAACCGAGAGCTTCATCGCCGTGTAACCCTCGTTAAGAAACCGCCGCGCTGTGCCAACACGCTCCGCGATTGTGGTGCCAGGGATTCCCGAGGCGTAGGCGGGCAGCTGGCGGCGAAACGGCCCGCCGAGCAGCCGATAGATCGGCTGGTTCAGCAGCTTACCGGCGAGATCCCAGAGCGCAATATCAACGCCAGCAATTGCCTCGAGTTGGTAACCAGCGACATGGCCGCGCAAGCGCATCGAACCGTACATACGCTCCCAATGTTGCTCAATCGCCAGCGGATCCGCGTCGAGCAGCAGTGGGCGCAGCACGTCGGTTATGACAGCACAGGTCGCTCGTGGGCCAAGTGGCGCATGCGCCTCACCCCAACCCACCGTGCCAAGGCTATCAGTGATCTTTACCAGGCATGTCTGCGCTTGCGGCGGGTAGCTGCAAATATGTAAATCGCCCAACGTTGCCAAGGCCCGGCCGCTGGAAGCTGGTGTAGCGCCTGAGTGAGTTGTGCCAAGGCCTGCCTCGCCGACGTAATCTTTGTCGCCGACGAGCACAAAAGCTTCGACTTGTGCAATGCGCGAAGGTAGCGAGGTGGCCATAGACGATCACCTTGTATCAAGGCGTCTCTTCAAGCGCAGGGTATGCCGCAGCGACCATCGCTGGCCCGATGGCGGAATATGGTGCGCACGGAGAACGCATAGACGCTCAACGCTAGATTAACGAACGCACTTAGCCCTGGGATGAACGAGTGTTCACGCTCAGCCGTCGGTTTATGGTCAATGCGGTGGGGACGGTAATGTAACCCAGATTGTGCGAGATGGTATCGGCCATTTGAATGACGCGCCCGGCGAAGTGCGTCTCGGCCTGCTCAAGATTGATGGCGCTGGTAGGCCCAGAGATACTGGTGGCGGCGATCACCACTCCAGACGCATCACGGATTGGAGCAGCAACGCATGCCCGACCAAAGGCTAACTCTTCGCGTTCGGCCGCGTAGCCCTGCGCGAGTACCTGGTCGAGCATGGCGAGCAGATCCTCCGCCGATCCGGCGGTGTTCGGCGTGAGTCGCGGGTAGCTGAGCCGCGCCATACATTGCTCGCGCTCGCTGTCGGGCAGGTGGGCAAGCAACACTTTGCCCATGCCTGTGCAGTGCAGCATATTCCGCTTGCCGATCATGGTGTGCTGTTTTGGTGCCTTCGGCCCTTCCACTGTCGCCAGATAGAAGATCTCGTCACCCCGCAAGATGGCGAGATTGGCAGCTAAACCGAGTTCTGTTGCTGCCGCCGACAGCTCACTCATCGCCTGACGTCGGACTTCGATCTGATTGAGCGCTACACCCGCCAGGGTGACGAGTTCTAGGCCCAGGTTGTACAGCCCCGTTGTTGGATCGCGCTCGACAAAACCGAGCGCCTCCATCGTGGCAAGCAAGCGTGACACAGTGCTTTGAGAAAGTTCTAACTCGCGCGCAATGTCCGAGACACGAATCCGCGGCCGCGCGTCCGAAAAACATGTAAGGATCGACAGCGCGCGTTCGACTGTCTGTGTCAAGCTACTCGCACTTTCGCGCGGGCCTGCACTCCCAGAAGCTTTCTCAGTCACAGGCTTGTTCCTCCTCCAATAATACGCACATCATACAATATGCGTGCAACAAGTGCAATAGTCTTTTACATTGTGAAAGAGCATTTTACATAGTGGGGGCTACTTGTTTAACGAGCAAAAATAGCTCTGCGTCCTCTGCGCCCGCTGCGGTGCAAAATAGCCTCCTCCAATGCAAGGTGACACAAACCTGACAGCCACACTTCGCGCTGTCACGACCCCATTACCCGCACGCTAGGCGCGCTCCATCGTGCGTTGGGCTCCTACCTGGTATTGTACATACACAACGAGATGTGCTGGTCGGTGCGGTGGCAAAGCCGCTATATCAACCGGCATCCTCCTTCTTGAACCAACCTTTACTAGCGAGGAGCTACACCGTGAAAAAGCACATTCTGGGAGCCATCGCCGCCGTCGCAGCCTCCACCTTGATCGCCGTTCAGCCGTTGCTCGCCGCGCCCGCCATCGGCAACAGCGCCTTTCAACGCGTCTGGGATCGCCAGGATCGCGCCGTGGCCGAGCGCGTCTCCGACCGCTCGTGGACGTGGGGGCCAGCGCCGATCAGCGAGTTGGTGCGCGAGGGCTTTGTCGAGGGCGTCGAGGGCAAACGCACCGTGCAGTACTTCGACAAAAGCCGCATGGAGATCAATGACCCTACAGCAGACCCGAACAACCAGTGGTACGTCACTAACGGCTTGCTGCCGATCGAGCTGATGACCGGACGTATGCAGGTCGGTCTCAACCAGTTTGAGTACCAAGGCCCGGCGCGTGTCAGCGCGATCGGCGACCCCGGCCAGTTCCCGACCTACGCCGATCTGCTGCCGGTCTATCAGAGCCCTGGCACGCTGCGCGAGAGCGACTTGAACCGCCCCGCCACCGGCTTTCTTAACGCAGACGGCAGTGTGACTGGCTTCAACGACTACGCCAACGACCCGGCGACCACATTGCTGCGCGGCGAGAACGGCCACGGTGTAGCGAAGGCCTTCATCGACTATATGAACCAGAGCGGCCTGGTGTACGAAGGCGGGCGCTACAGCAACGGCAAAGTCTACGACCCGCTCTTCGTCTTCGGCTACCCGGTGACGGGTGCATTCTGGGTGAAAGCCAAAGTTGGCGGCAAAGAAGTGCCGATTTTGTTCCAGGTCTTCGAGCGGCGCGTGCTGACGTACAACCCCGCCAACGCCGCCGCCTTCCGCGTCGAGATGGGCAACGTTGGCCAGCACTACCACCAGTGGCGCTACGGCAAGTAAGAACAATGTCGTCAGTTTAGCTGGCACAGCCAGTGAAACTGACGACATTCATTTGCTACCCAAACAAGATCTTTGCATCTTCACGCTTGAGAAAATACAGGCCAGCACAGTGTATCAATACTGTGCTGGCCTGCTCTGTTATACATTACCATGATGAGTTAAGAAAAAGCTGTTAGTATATTAAGAAGCTGTTATTCATTTACTACTCGCTTGGTCAGCGGCTTGCTGGCATCGTCGCCACTCACAACCTATAAAGCATTACGCTTGAGGCTAAATCGGGAGACACTATGGCACATCAGGTTCGTCATTCGTATCCGCCGCTAACTGGTCGGCGAGCGCTGCTACTCCGCCAATGTGCGCGCGCCTGTGGCCCGCTGCTCATAGCCTGTATTGTCAGCGCTATCGGCCTATTTCCGGTCGTTGCGCTCGCCATGTTCCGCGATATTCCTGTAGCAACCCTGACGCGAGACATCTTTGCTATTACCGGCAGCGAAGCCTACACTGGCCTGCTCTCGAACTTGGGTATTATGGGCTGGTCAGCGGCAGCGGTCATCTGGCTGATCGGCGCTGCTCTGCTTATGCGAACGGAGCGCACGCATTTCTTGCTTCCCCTGACGTTCGGGGCCGGGCTGTGTACCTTATGGCTGCTCATCGACGATGCGTTTATGATGCACGAAGAGCGACTTCCAGCATTGCTGGCCATGTCCGAGCAGGCGGTGATACTGTTTTATCTCATCGTCGCTTTGCTGCTTGCAGTCTTGAGCGTCACACGCATCTTGCGCACCAACTATGTGCTCTGTCTCGCAGCTTGTACGCTCTTCGCTGCCTCGTTACTGGCCGATCAAGTGGTGCCAATGAGCGGGGTTCAGCTCTTCATCGAGGATGGCCTCAAATTTGCGGGCATTGTCGTCTGGGCAGTGTACGCCGCCGACACTATTTTACACATCGGGGAAGATCTTTATCGCCACGCAGAACGCTAGTGCCCCAGCGCGGCTTCGACACATAAACGCGAAGACCGAGCATTTAGAAAGGGAAACGTGAAGGTGGTAGGGCTTTCTAGAAAGCTCTACCACCTTCACATTGTGCTCAAAAAATGTGCGTCTTTGCCGTTACAAACGAGCTACCCTTCCAGCAACAGTGCCTCAGGGTCTTCCAGCAGCTCTTTGACGCGCACCAGGAAACGCACCGCTGTGCTACCGTCGATCAGGCGGTGATCGTAGGAGAGCGCCACATACATCATCGGGCGGATGACGATCTGGCCATCTTTGACCACCGCGCGCTCCTCGATTTTATGCATGCCGAGGATGCCGACCTGCGGCGCATTGAGGATCGGCGTGGACATCAACGAGCCGTAAGTACCGCCGTTAGTGATCGTAAACGTACCACCTTGCAGCTCGGCCAACCCCAGGCTATTCTCGCGCGCCTTCTTAGCTAGTTCGCCGATCTGGCGCTCAATGTCGGCGAAGCTCAGCCGGTCAGCGTCGCGTACCACCGGCACCACCAGGCCTTCTTCCGCGCCCACGGCGATGCCGATGTCGTAGTAGTGCTTCACCACAACCTCGTCGCCCTGCAGCTCGGCGTTAACCATGGGGTGTGCCTTGAGCGCGCCGACAACGGCCTTGGTGAAAAAGGACATAAAGCCAAGATTGACGTTATTGCGCTCTTTGAAGCTGTCTTTGCGCCGCTTGCGCATGTCCATCACAGCGGTCATGTCGATCTCATTAAAAGTCGTCAGCATGGCCGCCGTGTGCTGCGCCTCAACCAGGCGACGCGCGATCGTCTGGCGACGGCGCGTGAGCTTGACGCGCTCCTCGCGGCGACCGAGGCGCGCTGGCAGGTGTACTGGCCACCG
>JAAUTF010000194.1 GCA_012031775.1 Candidatus Altimarinota bacterium
GCCCGAAAAACCAGGGTAGGGTGTGGCATCGGTTTGGATGAACTGCTCAAGCACCCCGCCGCGCCTGGTGCGCAACGGCCCGCCCACCGCACTCACAATCCCCAGGCTTGCCATCGCCCCGCCCCCAGGCCGTCCCACCGCCAGCACAAAATGCCCCACGCGGGCCAGGCTGTTGGGCAGTGGCCAGCGCTTCGAGTTGTAGGTTAGGAACCCGCAACACCGCCAGGTCGCTCGCCGAGTCACGGCCCACAAACTGCGCCGCTAACGTGCGCCCGTCGTGCGTGACGACCGTCAGGTCATCCTCACGCTCCAGCACGTGATCGGCTGTCAGCACGTGGTCGGTCGCGTAGACAATACCGCTCGCCGCTTGGCGCGGCCGTCCGTTCACTGTTACCAGCGCCGTGCCTACGCGTCGACCGCATCGGCCATCTGGTTAGAAAGCGTGCTTAACAGCGCCATATCGTTCTCGGGGGTGCTCATCACTATCTCCTCAGAAGGATATGTATCGCGATTTATGACAAAGCCACGAACCTCGATACACATCAAATATTAGGTATATGTAGTATGCCGCAGGCATGCGGATAGTGCTATCGGCGGTGTTGCTAGCGCCTGGCCTAGCCAAACGGGTGGGGAAACAAAGACCGCGCGACCAACTCGGTCGCGCAGTCCTCTCACCTGTTACCTATGATCTATCACCTGTTACTTATGGAACGACGCGTTGCACCATACTGAAGTTGCCGTAGCCCCCGAAGGCGTAGACGGTTCCGCCCGTACCAGGCTCGTAGATGCGCACAAGCAAGCCGCCATCGAAGATCTGGTATTCGCCGAGCCGCGTCTGAGCTTGTGGCTCGATCGCCCAGCCGATTTGTTCGCGCAATACGCTGTCGTTAGCCCAGGCTTTGCCGAAGCCGCGCCATGGCGCATACAGGCCGACAGGCGCTGTGAACGGCGGTACCTCCGGGTCGACGCCTTCCTGCCAGGTGTCGTCGTAATTACGGTAGCTCGCCAGGAGCTGTCCAGGCCACTGAATGTAGCCGAAGATCATGTCGTTTAATACGCCGCCAGGTATCGGGCCATCCGGCGCATCGAACCAGATCATTTCGCCGCGCTCCATGCGCTGTATCGATGCCGCCATGCCGTTCGGCGCATAGAGCGCAGGGCAGCCCAGCACCTCGGGCGTTGTAAGTTTGGCATAGGCACGTCGCATTTCGCCCGCCATGTTGGCCAGGCACTCACCGGTCACCCTGTTGATGTTCGTACTGAAAGTTTGCACCTCGTTGCCCAGCAGTCCGAGCAGAATCGGCGCGCCCGGCAACTCGGGGTGCAACTCCATACGTCGGCGCTCGAAGTATTGCACCAGGTAATCGCGGCCTTCGATCGTCTCGACAAAGGGCTCCGTCAAGGCATACCCGAAGCGCTCCAGGCCGCCGTTCGCTTGCCAGTAGCGATCAAATTTGTCACAGATACTATGGCCCGTTTCGGGGAAGAAGCGACAGCCCGGCTGCGCGCTCGTCTGCGGGAAGTTACGCCAGGGCCGCCATGTCAGATCTAACAGCCGCGCGCCAAGTCGCCCCGCTGTCACCGTGCCGTCAGATTGGATCTCCAGTCGGTCGCGCTCGAACCACTGCACGTGTAGCGTGCGCCCCTCGACGGTCTCCACTCGTTGCGCTGTTTTCGGGTAACCAAAAACAGGCAGAGCGCCATTGCGCTCCCAGTACGCGCGGATCGCACCGTCGATACAGTAGCCGGTCTCGGGGAAACAGCGCTCACTCGTCTGCGCCTGCGTCGGCAACGGCAGTATCAGCACAACCAGCACCAGAATGAGGCCGAATAGGCCCGTTTGCCATCGCTGAATCATACAATTCTCCTCGTACAAAAAGCATCGCCCGCTGCTATTTTGACACAAGGAAGCTGACCGCAGAAGGAGCTGGCTATCACAAAAAGCGCTACTATAGCTGATACAAGCTGAGAATATCGGGTACAACACAGTACAGGGTACAGTGGCCCTGACCTCTAACCTGTGACCTATGTGGGTTTGCAGCTCGTGCAGACGCGGAAGGGCACGCCGGTTGTTGCGTCCACGCGCACATTCTCGCGTGTGCCGCAGTAACGACAGACGCTGAGGTTCTCGATGTCGTCGGCGCGCCAGAGCTGGGGTGAGGTGATCAGTTCGAGGTGGCCGTTGATCGATAGCATCGCAACTTTCACACAGACAGCGGCAGGAAATGTTTCGACGACGCGGGCATAGAGGTGTTGTGGATAGCAGTAGACTTCGTCGCCGATCAAGATGCCGTGCATGCGAGGGTGCTGGCGTATCTTCATAGGCTTTGTAGTTGAGCGCGAAGGCGGGCTAACTCGACCTCCTCCAGCGCAAAATCTGCTTCATCGGCGAACATCAGTTCATCCAGTACTGCCGCAATGATCGGTGCGCTCTCATCAAGATCGGCGTCGTCGAGCTCTAATGCGTAGAAGCGATCGAAGGCCTGCTTCGCCAACGTAACATCGTCGATACGTCGATCGAGACGTTGCCCGATCAACTCGATTAAGCCCTCGCGTAGTTCGTCTATCGTACTCACACTAACGCCTCGTCGCATACATGTACAAAACCGCACCCTGCACAGCGCTGGGCCTGCTGATGGCTGCGCGCACAGTCCTCTGCTTCAAGCACCTCGCGCATTTCGTCGACAAGGTCGAGCACCTGATCACGCAGCTCTGGCGTATAGCTAAGGCGGAAGCTGCGCTCGGCGTAACGCAAAATACCATAGGGCGGCGCAATGTCGTGTGTTTCCTCGACTAGCACACAGTACGCGGCAAGCTGCATCAAATCCGATTCGTACGGCGTTTCGGCGCGGCGCCCAGGCTTTAGTTCAACCGGTATCAACGCCCGTCCGCGTGCGATCAGGTAGTCGGGCTTGCCACTTAGCCCATAGCGACGCGCGTAGAGCGCTCGCTGCACATCACGGCGCTCGCCCACATCATCAGCAACGATCTTCGCCCACGGGAGGCCGCTCCGACGACGCATCCACAATGCCAACACCAGCACTAGCAGCGCCAGTATGAGTAGAACAAACGTTGCCATAATCGTCGCAAATCTATTATAACACTCTCGTAGCAAAGTGTGAAAAGCCTGATGTAGCCTGTAGCAGCAATAGCCGCTAGCAAGCCCACCGCTTACAATGTACTACAATTGCTACGGTCGCGGCAGTGCTTCTAGCATCGCGGCGAGCACGGCCTCAGGGTCTTCCTGCGCGGGGCCACCGCCTTGGGCAAGTATCGCGCTGCCGCCGCCGCGCCCACCGATCGGGGCGAGGCCGACGGCAAGGATCGATCGGGCGTCAAGGCCACTAGCGGCGGCGCTGGCTACCACAAGCTGCATGCGCTCGCCGCCAGCGCCGATAAGCGCGATGTCGATGCCGTGATCGATTAGGCGCTGCGCCACGCTCCGCAGATACTCCGGCTGTCCCGATAGCGTCTGGGCAACAACACGCAGCCGACCGCGATGCTGCAGGGCGCGGTGCGCTAAATCACGGGCGAAATAGCTCAGGTTCGTATCCTGCAGTGCTGCGATCTCGTTGCGGAGCACATCGTTGCTTGTGCGTAGGCGTTCTACGGCGGCTTCCAGTTCGTCGATGCCTACGCTGAGTAGAGCTGCACTACATTGCCCGATATGGTTCAGTCGCTGGTGTGCTCGCAGCGCCCGTCCTCCACAAGCGAACTCCACTCGCACGCCGTTCTTCTGTTTCGCCCAGCGTTGTACCACGATCTGTCCTACACCGCCTGTGCTGCGCGGGTGTGTGCCGCCACACGCCGAATGGTCGAAATCCGGTACGCTGACCACACGCACTGGCCCTGTGACTGTAGGCGGCTTGCGCAGGGCGATGGTCGCAAGCTCCGCCTGCGCGACGAAACGCGCTACCACCGGGCGATCTTCCCAGACCACACTGTTCGCCAGCCCTTCAGCGGCGGCCACTTCTGCAGCGCTCAAGGCTCGTGCGGCGAGGTCGATCGTCACACTGTTTGCGCTAAGATGGAAGGAACGGGTTGTGTAGCCATGCGTCGCGCTAAAGGCAGCTGTCAGCAGGTGCTGTCCCAGGTGTTGCTGCATATGGTCTAGCCGCTGCGCCCAATCGATCGCTCCGCGCACCGGCGTCCCCACGCGCAGTCGCCCTAGATCTGCTTGATCGTTTAAAACATGCCAGTCGTGCTCGCCGTCGCTCTGCACATCCACAATCGCAAAAGCGTTCAGGCTCCCCCTATCGCCAGGTTGGCCACCACCTTCGGGGTAGAACGCGCTGCGATCAAGCGCTACCGCCGCATGCCCCGCCACCGCCCCCTGTGCGATCACACGCGCCTCGAATTCCGTCAGGTAGGAGTCGTTGTAATAGAGGCGATCAGTGTTGCTCATAAAGTATCGTTCGCGCTGTGCGGCAGGCTGCGCTTTGCGGCTGCCCTCCCGCCACTTTTTACGTCATCCTAACACTTTGTCTGGCTGCCATCGTGCTCCGTCGCGGCGTAACAATGCCACGAGATGCCCATCGCTTCGGTGCGCCCGCACGTGCTGGCCCAAGGCATCAACAGTGTCATGGTCGTTCTTTACTTCTTGATTCTCGCTTCCTGGTGCTTGTATAGCTATCGGCAGTCCATTACGCAGGCGTCGTTCTTGTTCTGCGTCGAGCGCGATCAATGGCCAGTCGATCACCGCGATCTCGGACGGTTGGAGGCGCTCGTGCAAGAGCTGCGGTTGCTCTACGAGCGCCTCGAGTGCAACGCTATCGGCGACAACAAACGCACCGAGAACGTCCGTTCGAGCGCGGCCAGATGCGCGCCGCAGCCAAGGTTTGCGCCGATGTCGCGTGCCAGCGAGCGAATATATGTGCCCTTGCTGCACTCTACATCCAACAGGAGATCGGTCGCCGCGTCGTGTACATCTACAGCGAGCAGTTCCAGTCGATAGATCGTCACCGCGCGCGGCGGGCGCTCCACTTCAATTCCCTTGCGCGCTAAGTCGTAGAGCCGCTGGCCGTCGTGATGCAGCGCCGAGTACATCGGCGGTATCTGCAAAATAGCACCGCGTAGTGGCTCAAGTGCGCCGGTGAGCATAATCTGGTCGAGCGCCGGAACCATCTGCGTCGATACAACCGCGCCTTCGGCATCGTCGGTGGTTGTTACACTGCCCAACCGCACACGCGCACGGTAGCCCTTGCGCGCATCGGCCAGGTACTCGACTAGGCGTGTAGCGCTGCCGATCGCCACTGGCAGCACGCCCGTGGCCAGTGGATCGAGCGTGCCCGCATGGCCGACTTTTACTCCGCGTCCGGCCACTCGTCGCACACGCGCCACTACATCGTGCGAGGTCAGTCGCAGCGGCTTATTGATATTGAGAAAACCACTTAGCATATCATCGAACGCAACACCGGCAGCACCGCCGCGTATGCGTCCTCAAGCCCCATCTCCAGTGTCGCGCCCGCCGCCTGCGCGTGGCCGCCCCACCCAGCGCTGGGCGATCTCGGCAACGTTGAGCGCCGGCGTGGAGCGCAAACTGATCTTGACCGTTCCATCTTGACGCTCTTTAAAGAGCACACAGACGCGCATTCCAGCCACACGCTGCATGCGCTGTACCACATCGTCGCCCGCTTCGTCCTCGGCACCTGTTGCCGCCAGCATCGCCCGATCGATCGTTGTCCAGATCAGGCCACCCTGCATCTGCATGCCACTGAGTGCGTGCGCGCTCAGGCGCACCGTGCTTGCCGGTAACATAAAATACATCGCCCGGATCACCGCTGCATGATCGGCACCAGCATCGATCAGGTCGGCGTAGCTGCGCAGCGACTGTGCATTGGTGCTGCTCGTCTGAAAGCTCTGTGTGTCGCTGGTCATACCCATGAGCAGGCACGTTGCCGCCGCCGCCGGTACAGGCACATCCATCGCTCGCAGCAGCCGAAACAGCAATTCGGCGCACGAAGCAGAACCAGAGTCCACCAGATTCAGTCGCCCCTCGCCAGTGTTCGTGACATGATGATCGACGATAATCAGCGGGCTTGTGGCTAGTGTTGCCTGATGCTCCTCGAAGATCAGCCCGATCCGTGCAAGCGTCGCTGTGTCCATTAGCCAGATCAGATCTGCCGACGGCAACGGCGCGCCCGCCTGATAGACCAGGATATCTGCGGCACCCGGTAACCCGATTGTGTAGCTCGGCACCGACGATGAGGCCAGTGCTAGCGGTGTTTTACCGAGCGCGCGCAGGCAATGGTATACCCCAAGCAACGAGCCGATCGCATCGCCGTCGGGGTTAATGTGCGAGAGCAACAGAATGCGCTGCGCGCCATCGATCATGGCACGGAATGCGGGTGCAGCCTCGTGGTAATGCGTGTACATCGTCATTGTCTGCTCTTTCTACGTCGCTTTATCAGCCGGTACACAGCGTGCCCCGCACGCTTCTTGATCTCTTTCAACTTCAGATTGTGCCGCACGCCAACCCGTGGGATAAGGCGATTGAGCCCGCTCACCACCACAAACCAATAGCTTGCCCCCGGTCGCAGCAGCGCCAGCGGCCCGAGTAGAAACTCCGCTTCAATGGCGTCGTCACCGATCTTGGCCGGAATGTTCGACACGATCAAATCGTACGGGCCAAGCGGCACCTCGCTGATGCCGACGCTGCCGAGCGCTGTTGCGTTGGGTGTGTTGTTGAGGGCGCTATTATGACGTGCGTAGCGCACCGCTAACAGATCTTTGTCGGCCATAACGACTTGTGCTGTTGCATATTGACGGGCCAGCACAATGCCGATCGGGCCGACGCCGCAGCCGAGGTCGAGGATATGCTGAGGTTGATGCCCTTCAAGATCTATCGTGCGCAGCAGGAGATCGGTGCCATCGTCGACTTCAAACGTGGAGAAGAGCGTATGCGCTACATCGAATTCGTAGCTCTGACCTTGGTGACTGTAGGGGATACGTTTCTTAAAATAGCTGTCGGGGCTCATTCTTGTCGAACCGCTTACAGGTGCGCCTTGCTCCGTAACACAAGCGAATACACCCTTTGTTCCTATGGATCACGCTTCACTGTCGCCGTTTGGGGGGTTCTCGTGGCGCTCCTGATCGACCGCACGCAGGAGCTCTTCGATGCGCATGCTGTAGTCTAGCGACTCATCGACTACCAGATGAATATCCGGCACCGAGCGCATATGGCGCATCTCTTCGGCCACCCGCCGTCGCATATACCCGCGCGCTTTCCGCAGCCCCAGCAGCGTCTCTGCCTTCTCGGCGTCGTCGCCCATAATCGACACCCGCACCCGCGCGTGCTGCAGATCGTCGCTGACTTCTACCCCGGTCACGGTGGCGAAGCCAACCCGCGGATCTTTAAGTTCATATTGAATGACCGAGCCCAAAATTTGTTGAATTTGCTCGCCCACCTGCTGTGTGCGTCGTGACATACTACAACCCACCTTCTAAAGCTCGGCAGCGCCGCCGCCGAGCTCTAGAAGGTAATTGCTACAAAGTCGCCTCGACTTTTTCGGTGCGGTAGAATTCCATATTGTCGCCGACCTGCACATCGGTGAAGCCCTCGACAACCAGGCCGCACTCGTAGCCGGCCAGCACTTCGCGCACATCGTCTTTAAAGCGCTTCAAGCTGCCGATCTTGCCATCGTGCAGCACCACGCCACTGCGCAGCACACGCACGCTCAGCTGGCGCGTCACTTTGCCGTCGTTGATGTATAAGCCAGCCACCACCTCGCGCGTTGGCAGGCGGAAGGTGTTGCGCACCTCGGCGAAGCCCTCCACCACCTGGCGGAACTCCGGGTCGAGCATACCTTTCATCGCCTTCTTGATATCATCGGTCAGTTGGTAGATGATATTGTAGAAGCGAATGTCGATGCCCTGCTGTTCGGCGCTCGCCGCGCTGCCGGATCTGGGCGTGCGTTGAAGCCGACGATAATCGCATGGCTCGCGACAGCCAGGTTTACGTCGCCCTCGGTGATAGCCCCGGTGCCCTTATGAATGATCTTGATCTGGACTTCGCTCTGCGTTGTGTTGAGCTGCGTGAGCTGATGCTCGATCGCGCCGATCGACCCTGCACATCGGCCTTGATGATCAGGTTCAGGTCTTTGATCTGGCCCTGCTGCACTTTACTGAAGAGATCCTCAAGCGTCGTGCCGCGTGTCGAGGCAATAGCGTCCATACGTTGCTGGCGTTGACGTGTCGTGGCGATCTCGCGCGCCACTGCCAGGTCGTCCATCACCTGCAAGATATCGCCAGCCTGTGGCACACCCTCGAGGCCCAAATCTCCACCGGTGTAGAAGGCTCGGCCTGGCGTAGGCGTTTGCCGCTGTCGTTGAACATCACCTTGATTTTGCCCGCTACGCCGCCGACAAGCACGTTGTCTTCGGATCGCAGCGTACCGTTTTGAATAAGCACCGTCGCCACCGATCCGCGGCTCTTATCGAGCTCGGCCTCGATGATCGTGCCGACGCGCGCGTGTCTGGGTTGGCTTTCAAATCTTCAAGGTCTGCCACCAGCAGGATCATCTCTAACAGGCCGTCGATATTGAGCTTCGCTCGTGCCGAAACCTCGACCGACGGCACGTTGCCGCCATAATCTTCCACGATCACGTCGGCACCGGCCAGTTGCTGTTTAATCCGATCGGGATTGGCGGTCGGCAGATCGATTTTGTTGATCGCCACAATCATCGGCACACCCGCCGCCTTGACGTGCGCAATAGCTTCGAGTGTCTGCGGCATCACGCCGTCGTCGGCGGCTACCACTAATACCACGATGTCTGTCGCCTGCGCACCACGGGCGCGCATCGCGGTGAATGCCTCGTGGCCGGGAGTGTCGAGGAAGGTGATCTTTCGCTGACTGACCTCGATCTGGTAGGCACCGATATGCTGTGTAATGCCACCGGCTTCGCCCTCGGCCACACGCGCCGAGCGGATCGAGTCGAGCAGCTTGGTTTTACCGTGGTCGACATGCCCCATAATCGTAACAACCGGCGGGCGCGGGCGTAGGTCGCCGCTGTTTTCAGCCGAGAGCACATCTTTGATATTGTCGACAATACCGGCGAGCTGTTCTGGCACCAGTTCGGTTGTTTCGATACTGAAGTCAGCCGCGATCAGCGCAGCGGTTTCATAGTCGATCTGCTGATTGATGTTGGCGATAACGCCGCCTTTGAGCAAGGCCTTCAAGATCTCAGAGGCACCAATACCGGTCGCTTCCGAGAACTCGCGCACGGTCATGAGGCTTGGCAGTTCGACTGGCCACGTGGGCGGGTTGGTACACGTGGTGTCGCTGGTCGCGCTGCGGTGCCGCCGCGATTACCGCCGCGATTACCACCGCTGCGGTTGCCGCCGCTGCTGCCACGATTACCACCAGTGCTGCCACGGTTGGCGCTATCACGGTCGTCGGGGCCACTGCGCCCAGTGCCGCCACGGCTGCTGCCCGG
>JAAUTF010000195.1 GCA_012031775.1 Candidatus Altimarinota bacterium
CCGGCCGAGCTATGGTGACCGTCTGGGAGGCCGGCCAGCGCATGATCGTGGTCGCCGACGTGCAGCCCAATTGTCGCCTGGGCGACCGGCTCTATCTTGCTTTTCCTGCACGGCCGGATGCTGTCTTTGCCGATAATGACGGGGAGGCCGCCTCGTGACCCGCCTGATCTTTGTGCGCCACGGCGAGACAGAATGGAACGCGCTGCGCAAGCTGCAGGGCCAGGCCGATATCGGCCTCTCGCCGGTTGGCCTCCGCCAAGTGCAGATGCTGCAGCCGCTGGTGACGCGTTTTGGCGTTGAACGCGTTGTCGCCTCAGATTTACGGCGTACCCGCGAGACAAGCGCTGCACTGGGCTTTGCCGAGCCGATCTTCGATCCACGTCTGCGCGAGGCCGATCTCGGGCGCTGGACGGCACGGCACATCGACCAGTTGCGCGCCGAGCAAGGCGCTGCCTACGCTGGTTGGCGCGCTGGTAGCTACACGCCGCCTGAGGCCGAGAGTTGGGAAGCGCTGCTCGCCCGCGTGCGCTCGGCCATCGACGATCTGCTCGCGCTCGGCGGTGTCCAGCTCGTCGTCACGCATGGCGGCCCGATTCGTGCCGCTTGTCGGTACTTACTCGACTTGCACCCGCACCATGTGTTGCCCGTAGCGCCGGCTAGCCTCACGGTGATCGATGTCAACGATCGCCCACGCCTCGTTGTGTATAACTTCACCGCACGCCCGCTCGAGTTCGATACCCCCGATTAGTAAACGCGGAGCTTGCCACCGCTGGCGCAGTGCAACGAACAGCAGCGCCGCCGCGCTGGAAAGCCACGCCGCTGCGGCACTGTAGGGCAGCGCCAACAGTCTGAACAATAGAAAGAGCGCAAGTGCAAAGGCGGCTAGAATGGTCATACTATAGCTCTTTCTCGTCTTGCAGGGTGATCGTAATGGCGACCTTGCCGGGTACAAAGTGCGCTCGCTGTGCTGTGTTTAAACCCGGATAGATCTTTTCCATCAATGCGCTGACGGTGGGCGCATCATCGGCGATATCGGCGCAGCCTTGAACCGGCTTGCCGCGCAGACGAAGCTCAACGGCTACCCCGCCGCGCAGATTCTTCCACCATGTATAGCCTTGACTGGTAACGATATAAACCATGCTGCCTTCGCAGGCATACTGCACTGGCGTAGAATAGACTTTGCCGCTTTTGCGTCCGGTGAAAGTCAACAGCAGATACATCCGGCTGACGACGACGTGAAAAGGTGAGCGGAGCAACCACTTCATAAACGGATTTTGCAGCTTCATGAACAAGCGCCAGCCTGCCGATGGTTTGTTCTGGGCGGTGGTTTGAGTCATGATGTTCTCCTTAGCCTTCTTATCATCCGATGCCCTGGCTTTCTGAGCAGTGATTGCTCTACTAGTAGAATAGCTGTCTGAACGATGAAGTCTGTCTTTGCTAAGTCTATTATAAGATTTTTCATATATAATACAAGTCCTCTAGCCAATTTGTAGCACTCGGTTGATTCCTAAATGACTTATCTTACAGGAAGGAATTCAAGATGTCCCTTTCGCACGCAATTCTCGGTCTGCTCAACATTGCCCCTATGACTGGGTACGACCTTAAACATCATGCGTTCGACAGCACGATCACACATTTCTGGCAGGCAGATCAGGCACAGATTTACCGCACCCTGAACGGTTTGGTGGATGCGGGATGGCTGGAAGTGGTGTTAGAGATTCAGGAGGAACGCCCGAACCGCAAGGTGCATCACATCACCGAGGCAGGACGTGCCGAACTGCGTCGCTGGCTGCACCTCACACAGCCGCTGCCGGTGCATCGTGAGCCGTTTTTGGTGCAGTTGTTCTTTGCAGGGCAGTTGGAAAATAAGACGATTCTCGAACACCTCGGTCGCCAACAGGCGGCGCATCAGCGCTTTTGGAGCAGTATCAGCGCATCCCTATGCCGCCGCTGGACGATCCGACGCTAGACCGTGACCGCACCTTCTGGCGGCTCACGCTGGAGATGGGCATCGCAATGGAACAAATGTATCTCGACTGGCTTGATCGCGTCTTAGACACCGTGCGAAAGCTATCTCATTAAGCGCAACCTGATTCCTGCATTCACTGCCTCTACACCGCTCGATCTTCACCGCTTCTTTACTGACGTTCGTATAAAAAATCAGTATAATCGCTGCTAAACATTCTGAATCCTGAATTCTGAATCCTGAATTCTCAGTAGTGGAATACACCGATCTCGAAATCGCTCTGCGTTCACGCGGAGATGGCCACTATCTGGCCGATCTCAGCTTTCGTGCCCCCAATAGCCTCGCCCCCACCACGTTTCGCTGCCCATGTCCCCCTCGCCTTCGACCAGGCTGTGCTACGGCAGTTGCACAACGATGTAACTGCCTATGCCCTGGCCTTACGCGACATGCTGTTTGCCGCTGAGCCGTTGCGCAATGGGTGGTTACGCGCCGTCAATAATAGCGAGGGCCGTAATCTACCACTGCGTGTACGCCTTCTGCTCGATGGCGACGATGAGCTGCACGCGATTCGCTGGGAAACGCTGAGCGATCTGCAAGGCGTTTCATTTGCCCGCAGCCAGCGCATCTTTTTCTCGCGCTTTCTTGCGAGCGCCGATGTTGCCGCCGCCACTGTGCCCCTTGGCGAACGCCGCCGTGTGCTTGTCGCGGTAGCCGCGCCGCACGATCTGGTGGATTATGGCTTCGCGCCCATCGACGCCGCAGCCGAGATGGCACTGGCACGCGCCGCTTTCGGTGCTGATCTCGAAGTCGATGTGCTTGGCTTCAGCTTTGGCCAGGCAGCGTCGTTTAAAAATGTGCTCGCTCGCCTGCGCGAGGGGCCGCGCTACGACCTGCTCTATCTCGTCTGTCATGGCACGCGAGGCTGGGGCTAGCTTGCTTACGCTCGAAGATGATGATGGTTATACTCAACAGGTGTCGGGGGCGCGATTGGTCAGTGCGCTCAAACAGCTCGACCCGGCCCAACTGCCGTTGCTAGTGCTTTTTGCCGCGTGCCACAGCGCTGGCGATAGCCATCGGCCAGAGGCGCTGGCAGCGCTTGGCCCCGAGTTAGCGCGGGCTGGTGTGCTCGCTGTGCTGGCTATGCAGGGTCGCGCGCCGGTGGCTATGCTGCGTGAGTTGATGCCGACCTTCTTCCGCGAATTACTGCGCGACGGCCAGATCGACCGTGCGCTCGCCGTGGCCCGCGCTCGTCTCGATGATGCTGCGCCCTGGTGGATACCTGTGCTCTACATGCGCCTCAGCAGCGGTCAGCTCTGGCCACCGCCCAGCAAGCAAACGCTCCAGTTGAAGACTAGCCGCCCGGCGCAGGTTTTTATCAGTTACAAACGCAATGTCGAGCGCGACGAGATGCTGGCCCAGCAGCTCTTCGCCGAACTTGCCGACGCTGGCCATACGCCATATTTCGACCAGCTGATCCCGGTCGGGGCGCGCTGGCGCGATGAGCTCGAACACCAGATCGCCGCCAGCGATATGCTTATTGTGTTGCTTTCCGAGCACTCTGTGACCAGCCAAGCCGTCGCGCAAGAGCTTGAGCTGGCTGCGCGTGTGTACCAACGCAGCGGTAAAGCGCGGGTTTTGCCCGTTCGTGTAGCGTATCACGCCGATCTGCCCTATCAATTGCGCCGCTATCTCGATGAATTACAGTATGTCGCCTGGGATGCTCCCGCCGATACGCCGTATGTCGTTGCGCGCTTGCTCCAGGCGATCGAGCAGCGCCAGCAGCTGCCGCCGTTGCCCGCCCATCCGTTTCTGCCTGCCGATCCGGCGCAACCGCAGCCCTTCGCCGACCCGCGCTCCATCATCGATGAAGATTTTATCGCGACGCTCGCCGATCCCTCGGGCGCGGTAAAACGCAGTGACCCCTTTTATATCGAGCGCGCCAGCGATATTGAACTGCGCCGCGCTTTGCTCAAGCGCGATGGCAAGACGATCACGATTCGCGCTGGGCGGCAGACCGGCAAAACCTCGCTGTTGATGCGGGCGATGCAGCAGCTTAAAGAAGCTGGTACCACCTGCGTTTTTGTCGATCTGCAAGCCGCCGGTGATGAGACACTGGCGAATGGCGAGAGCTTTCTACGCTATCTGGCGCTGCATCTCGTTAAGGCGCTACGCCTTGATGTACAGCAGATCGACCGCTTCTGGCAGCAAGATATGTTCACTGTGCAAGATCGTATGAACGATCTGCTGAACGATTATGTTCTGGTCGAGGCGCGAACGCGCATCGCGCTCTGTATCGATGAGGCCGACCGCTTGTTGCGCCGCAGCTACGCCGACAATTTCTTCGGCCTGCTACGCTCCTGGCACAACCGCCGCGTCTCCGACGACGAATGGGAACGGCTCGATCTGCTGCTGGTCATTTCCACTGAGCCGAGCCTGCTGATCAAGGATGCAACCCAATCGCCGTTCAACGTCGGCACGCGCCTACGGCTCGCCGATTTTAACGCCCAACAGGTGTCCGAGCTCAACCAACGTTATCGCGCGCCGCTCACGGATGCACAGGTGCTTGAGCTGCTCGATTTTCTTGGTGGCCATCCCTACCTCACACGCCGCGCCTTGCATACCCTGGTCACCGGCACAGCGAGCTGGGATCAGCTGATCACGCGTGGCATTCACCCCGATAGCCCCTTCCACGATCATCTCAAATACTATTATCTGCTCGTCAGCGATGACAACGATCTGCGCGACGATCTGGTCGCTATTTTAACCAGTGGCGAATGCGCGCACGAGATCGCCTACAATCGGCTGTTCAGCGCTGGCCTGCTGCGCGCCGGTGATCGCCACCACTGTACGTTTCGCTCGCGTCTCTACGAAGAGTTTTTTCGCGACAAACTAGATGAACTGACGGGGTAGCCTATGGCCAGGCGCACACGTACCAGCGAGTATTTTACTGTCGGCGGCACGCTCCCGCGCGACGATCCTTCTTATGTGCAACGCAGCGCCGATAATGAGTTGTTTGAACTCGCCACGGCTGGCCACTTCTGCTACGTGCTCACCGCGCGCCAGATGGGCAAATCTAGTTTAATGGTGCGCACGATCGATCGCGTGCGCCGCGCTGGCGGCCAGACGGTTAAAATCGATCTGAGCGCGCTCGGTGTGTATCAGACAACACCCGAGCAGTGGTACCGCGGTATTGTGCGCCAAATCGCCGAGCAACTGCAGCTCGCTGTGAACTTCGATCGCTGGTGGCGCGAACACGATGCCTTGAGTCTGGTGCAGCGTTTTAGCGATTTTATCGAAGAGGAAGTGCTGCCCGCCGTGCCACAGTGCGCCGTCTTTTTTGTCGATGAGATCGACAGCACCCTGGCGCTCGATTTCACCGACGATTTTTTTATCGCTATCCGCCTGCTCTATAACAATCGCGCTAGCGATCCGGCTTTCAACAAACTTACCTTTGTATTACTCGGTGTGGCCGCGCCTAGCGATCTGATCAAAGATCGCAATCGCACACCTTTTAACATCGGGCGCGCTATCAGCCTGCGTGAGCTAAGCCGCACCGACGCCGCGCCGCTTGAGCGCGGCCTTGAGGCGCGTTTCCCCGGCCAGGGTGAGGCCACGCTTGCCCGGATCTTCTACTGGACGCACGGCCACCCCTACCTGACGCAGAAGCTCTGTGCCGAATTGGTCGAGCTACCTGTGGCGCACGCTGAAGCTGCCGTCGTCGATGCGCTGGTGCAGCGGCTCTTTCTGAACGATGAGCTGCCCGATAGCAACCTTGATTTTGTGCGCGAGTACGTCAAATCGCGGCCTGAGCGCGCCGAGATGCTGCAAATGTATCGCCGCGTCTATGCTGGGGCCACCGTGGCCGAGCAAGAGCAATCACCGATCCAAAACCGGCTCAAGCTCGTCGGCCTGGTGCGCGCCGAGCAGCGCGCGCTGCAGGTGAGCAATCCAGATCTACCGCGCGGTCTTCGATCGTGGCTGGGTGCGCTCACTGATGCCGCGCAACTGGCCTTTGCTGATCAGTCTGGCTGCCGTATTCGTTGCACTCGTCGCCGGCGGCTCAGTTTCTGGCTGATCCAACAGGCGCGCAGCAGCGCGAGCAACAGCGCATCGCCGAGATCGCCAATATCGCGCAGCTCTGCCAGAACGGCCCCGAGCAGGCGCGCGAGATCTTCTTCAATCGCCGTTCACCTGCCCAGCAACTCGATATGTTCGCCGTTGGCCCAGGCGTCAACAGCACCGATCTGCTGGCTACGTCCACTTGCCTCGCCCCGCTGATCACCACGTCTGGCCTTGAAAACGCGCAACAAGACGCGCTACGCCAGGCGATCTGCTGTGCGGTAGAGCGGCTTGGTGCAACCGCTGCCGATTTGCGTGTCGTTTTGAAGTGTAGCGAAGGATGTGCGCGATGACCGCCACCGGCACCTCGGATTTTTTTACTGTTGGCGGCACGCTGCGCGCCGATGCTGAGTCCTATGTCGCACGCCCCGCCGACGACGAGCTTATCGATCGGGTGCTGGCCGGCCAGTACTGTTATGTGCTCACCGCGCGCCAGATGGGCAAGTCGAGCTTGATGGTGCGCACAATTGCGCGGCTCGCCGACCAGAACGTGCGCACGGTGAAGATCGATCTGAGCGGCATCGGCGCAGAGGATGTCGACGTCAATCAATGGTACCTCGGCCTTTTCTCACGCCTGCGTTCCAGCCTGCGCCTGAAAACCGATATTCAGTCCTGGTGGCTGAAAAACGGCAATAGTACTCCCTCCGAACGTTTCATCCGCTTTGTTCGCACCGTGGTGCTTGAGGAAGTGGCTGCGTCGATCGTCGTCTTTATCGACGAAATCGACTCGACGCTCAAACTCGCCTTCCGCGATGATTTTTTTGCTGCGCTCCGTGCGCTGCACAACAATCGCGCCGACGATCCGGAGTACGGGCGCATCTGCTTTGTGTTGCTCGGTGTGGCCGCGCCCAGCGATCTGGTGCGCGATCGCAGCCGCACTAGCTATAACATCGGTCAGCCTATCTTGCTCGACGACCTGGCTTTTGGCGATGCCACGCCGCTCTATAAAGGCTTGGAAGAAGTCCAGCCTGGCCAGGGCGGCACTGTGTTGCAGCATATTTTTGCCTGGACGCACGGCCACCCCTACCTGACGCAGAAGCTCTGCGCCGCGGTTGCGCTCCACCCGCAGACGATCTGGGACGATGCGGCGATGCAGCAGCTGGTTGAGCAGACGTTTTTTTCTGCCGAAAACCGCGACGATAACATCGACACGATAAAAAAGAATATCGCCGCGCGCCCGCTCGCCGAGCGCCGTGCCATGCTCAAACTGTATCGCGATGTCTACCGCGGCAAAGGTGTAGCTGACGACAGTGCCTCGCTGACGCAGAACTACCTGGAACTGACGGGGCTGGTGCGTGTCGAACATGGTCAACTGGTGGTGCGCAACTCGATCTACCGGCGCGCCTTTGATGAAGCCTGGCTACGCAACGCCCTGCCGCAGCAGCGTTCGCGCTGGCTCGCCAGTGCGGTGAGCCTGCTGGCGCTGCTGCTCGTGCTGACCGCCTTTCTCATTTATCGCAGCCAGCCTACCGGCGTGGCGCTCGCCGCGCTGCAGTCGGAGAACTTTCAGAGCGCTGGCGGCGCGAATGCCGCCAGCGTACAGTTCGCTGCGCTCGCCGAGTTGTTCCGCCTTGGCGAGCCGCAGCACGCCATCGATCTCTTCTACAGCCTAGACCCGCAATCCCAGCTCGATCTGCTGCGCGCCGCACCGGCGAACGATGCCGAGCGCTGTGTCACCGTGGTGCGTGGGCTGGCCGGCACCCTCGACGCCGCCATGGCCGACATCTACACCGCGCGGACGGGCCAGAAGCGCGAGGACGTTCGCGGCCATGATGGCACGATCTCGATTGTGCAGCCGCTGATTCTGCCAATGTACTCGGGCAAGACCGTGCACGAAGTGATGTCGGTCCTCCTGGGCGAAGAAAACATCAATCCGCTTGAGATTGTGAAGTCCTCCTGGATTGCCCGGCGTGGTCCCGATGGCTTCGACGTTTTTTGGAAGACGGCGCTGGGCAAGGGGGTAGTCGACGGGTCGGCCAGCGCGCCGAAGCCGGTGAAGCACCAGCTTCAGTTTGCCGCGCAGCAGTACGTGCCCACGCCCCCGGCCACGCTGGACATTGTATTCCGCCCGGATCCGAAGCTGCTGGATGGCCAGTTCAGCAACAACGGCTGGCTGCAAGAGCTGCCCGCGCCGCTGACGCGCCTCACCTGGGACAATGCGCTGTTCCTGCACCCGAAGACGGCGCACCGCCTCAACGTGAAGCATGAAGACCTGGTGGAGCTGGAGTGCAACGGCCGCACGGTGCGTTGCCCTGTCATGGTCCAGATTGGCCACCCGCAAGATGTGGGCACGGTGCACCTGGGCTATGGCCGCACGCATGCCGGCAAGATTGGCACGGGCGTGGGTTTCAATGCCTACAGCATTCAGACCGCCGATTCGCCGTGGTTCGCCACGGGTGCCAATGTGCGCCCGACGGGCCGCACGCACATGCTGGCGCGCACGGAAGAGCACTGGAACATTGAGCAGAGTTTGGTGGAGCAGGGTGAAGTCGCTGAGCGCCGGCACCTGATTCGCGAGGCGACGGTGGCCACGTTCCTGGAGAACAAGGAGTTCGCCGGCGATGGGGCGATCCCGCGCCGGCGGACAGCTTCACGCTGTATCAGCCCGAGGAGAAGGAGTACGTCGGCGGCGAATACACCGGCTACGCCTGGGGCATGACGATCGACCTGAACAAGTGCACCGGCTGCAACGTCTGCACGGTGGCCTGCCAGGCCGAGAACAACATTCCGATTGTGGGCAAGGAGCAGGTCCGCATGGGCCGCGAGATGCACTGGATCCGGGTGGATCGCTATTACAAGGGCGACTTCGAGGGCGATGCGCAGGTCTCGCACCAGCCGGTTCCCTGCATGCAGTGCGAGAACGCCCCCTGCGAGCCGGTCTGCCCCGTGGGCGCCACGATGCACAGCAAAGAGGGCCTTAACGACATGGTGTACAACCGCTGTGTCGGTACGCGCTACTGCGCGAACAACTGCCCCTACAAGGTGCGCCGTTTCAACTTCTTCCACTTCAATATCCGCGAAGGGCAGGATGCGCCGAGTCTGAAGATGATGCGCAATCCGAACGTGACGGTCCGCAGCCGCGGTGTCATGGAGAAGTGCACCTATTGCGTGCAGCGCATCAATGCGGCGCGCATCGATGCGAAGCGCAAAGGCGCGCGCATCGAAGACGGCGCGATTGTGGTGGCCTGTCAGTCGGCTTGCCCCAGCGGCGCGATTCAGTTTGGCGATATTCGTAACCCGCAGAGCAAGGTGGCCGAGATGAAGCAGAACCCGCGCAACTATGCGCTGCTCGGCGACATCGGCACCCGCCCGCGGACCACGTACCTTGCACGCGTTACC
>JAAUTF010000196.1 GCA_012031775.1 Candidatus Altimarinota bacterium
GGTGCGTAGCCCGCGTCGCTCGGCCTGCTCCTGGATCTCGAGCGCACAGCGCACCGCGCGCAGCGGATCGTCGTGATGCGCCAGCGGCGGCGCGCCAAAAGCGATAATGCTGATCGTGCCCTTGTCGTCGACAAGGAATTTATTGACACTACCTTCGTAGCGGTACACTGTGCGCTGTAAATCGATCATCGCCGCCTGCAGCACTTCCATACCAACGTTCGAATCGTACTCAAGGCCGCCGATGCCAAGAAAGAGCAGCGTCATACGCCGCAACTCCTCCAGGCCATCGAACTGGCCAGCGAGCAGACGATAGGTAACAGCGCCGGGGATGTGGGTACAGAGGCCGTCTATTAACGTCGGGGCCAACTCGGCGGGCAATTCAACCGGCGGCAATGGGCGCGGCGGGAGCGCGATCGATGTAAGAAGTGCAAGGGCCTGCGCGCTGAATTTGACCTCACCGCGCCGCGCGGCGTGCTCAACGGCGGCAACCTGGCGCAGTGGATCGCCAGCGATAATATACTGCCAGCGATTGCGTTCACCGCCGATCGAGAGCGCCGGCACATCGCCCGCGCTGATCGCGATCTTCATGCCAAGCGCCACCGCCCCGACGCTGGTCTGCAACGTGGCGAACTCAATCATCGCCGCCTGCATACGGTACGCAGCTTGCGCCGCGCGCGTCACCAGGTAGCCGAGCGGCTCGTCGTCGTAGGCGAACATGGCGATCAAAGCATCGCCGCTGAACTGCACGACCTCGCCGCCCTCTTCCACCAGCAGATCGATCATGCGGCTAAAATAGCTATTGAGCAGGCGTGTCAGCTCTTCGGCACCTTCGGAGCCGCGTATCGCCAGCTTCTCGGTAAGCGCAGTAAACCCCGAGATATCGGCTAGTAGCACCGCAGCTGGCAATAGGGCGACGCTCGGCATCACCTGGTGGCCTGTGTTACTGATAATACTCACCGCTACCCGCGGCGGCAGGTAGCTCACCAGAGCACCTGCAAGTTGCTTATGATACCAAGTTTGCACGATTGGGCGTCGCTCATTACAGGGAGTAGGGAACTTTGTTTGCATCGTCGTGTGGCAACTTTACTGCCACACTACGATGCTATGCTCGTCAGCACCGCGCTACCCCAGGCGAAAAGACGCCGAGTGCGTACGCCCTGTCATTAGCGCCGCACCAGCGGCAAGAAGAGAAAGGCCCCGCCATCGATCGTCGGCCCGCTTACTGGGAAGGCGCTTTTGCGCTTGTTGCCGCCAGGGCGCGCCCGATATCACCGCCCGTCGCATACGCGCGCAGGAAGTCGTCCCAGCTGCTGGCATCGATAAAGAAGCGCAGATCTGGGCTGTTTAAGTAGATGTCGTTCATGCTCGGCTGCTCACCGGTCTTCAAACCGTTCGGGAAGTAGACCCCGATACCAGCCGCGTCGCCAACAAAGGTATGCTGCTGGCCCTCGTTGTTATCGCCGTTGCGCAGCTCTTTGTAAATCACCAATCCATTTGTCGCGTTGAGCAGCGCCGTCGCCGCCGTCTTGATCGCGGAGGTTTCCGGCTGATTGAGCTTGCTGAGCACCAGCGCCGTGTGCCGTAGATCGACGAAGGCGTCTTCCTGGTTCGGCACTACTGCACCGGCGTTATCGTAGATCTGATTGAGCAGATTGTTATACGACGAGTCGTAGACTTGCGCGCTCTGACGCGCACCGTCGATCGCCGTACGCACGGTGGCACTGTTAGCACCGTTGAGCCCGTTGAGCAGCGCCTGGCCAAGGCCGCTGAGGGCAGAGTTCACCGCTGCGACCTTACCCAGATCGTAGGTGGCCATAGTTGTGTACCAGGTCGTGCGCCCAAGCCGCTTGACCGCCTCGCTATAGGCCTGCACCGTGGCCTTCGCCACCTCGGGCACGTTGTCCTTGTTCGCACCGGTGGTGGCCTTGAGCATATTCTCATAGAAATCAAGTGCCCACAGCTGATTGGTACTGGCGACCATAAAATTGGCGAAGGGCGCAGTGAGCGTTGCCGTCTCGAAATTGCCCATCAGACAGGCATTAAAGACGACAAGATCAAGCTTGTTGATGCCCGCTGTGGGCAGCGCGGCGTCGAGCGCTGCGCGCAACTGAGCCGGCGTCATCGTCGCCTGAGTCGCTTTGCCATCGGCCCCGGTCTCGTCGTAGGCCATGCCGTAAAGAGCGTGGCCGTGACCGGCCAGTACCAGCATGGTACGCTTGGCCTTAAACAGCGTGAGCGAGTCCTGGATGAATTTTGTCAACGTCGCCGGATCAGCGCTATTCTGCTCACCAAGTTGCTGGCAGTCGATCGGTTTTGCCGACAGATTGCAGAACTCGGTGCCAGTATTGCCGTACACATCGCTCAGCGTCACGATATTCACATTTGCGTACTGCGGCTGCTGCGCCAGACGCTTGAGCGTCGCAAGATGGCCCTGGAAATTGTTAGCCGTATTGGTACGGCGGCTGGTATCGCCCAAATCGTTATCACCCGCCAGATAGACCATCACCGTCCAGTCTTTGCCGCTGGTCGCAACCGGTTTGGTCGGCTCGGGCGTCGTCGGCTTATTCGGCGGCGGTGGTGCAGCAGCAGCGCTAAAGGTGATCGCGTGCAAATAGAAAGACGTGCCAGTCTGCTCGGGAATGCCATTTGTATTCACATCGAGGTTGTCCTCGATATACCAGAAGTAGGGGCGATCGTAGCGAAAGGCGTACCACTCCGGGAAGCTATCGAGGCCGATCGTAAAACTTGTATCCGGCGCAGCATCGCCACAAAGCACAACTGGCTCGCCCGCCAGACCAGGCGTTGGATCGTCCTCGGGGTAGAGCGTTTGCGGATCGAAAATGCAGAAGGTGTAGGTACGACCGACCGCCACTGGTTTGCTATCTTCCCAGTTAAAGGTAACGGTAGCGTCGTTGGTGAGCTGCACGCGTGCATCAGACGCGGGCGTTTTTAACTCGACATCGCTGATGTCCATCACCGATAAGTTGACCGCCTGACCATCACCGATAAGATCAAAAGCGGGGCCGTAGTTTACTGCGTGCCGCGTGTCGTTAAACGCATCAGCATCGGTCTGCGCGTTGAGGAACCAGATCTCATAGGCGGGGTTTGTATCACCAAGATAACCATCGTCAAAGGCGATGACATCGCTGAACGTATAGGTACCAAGCGCATTGGGGAAGGCAAGATCGCTAAGATAATATTCCTGGGTATGCTCATCGTAGTACACGAGGAAGAGCAACACATCGCTCATATCGGCAGCTGGATCGTTGCTTTGCACGACGCTACCATTCACGGTGCCGCTGCCCAGCGACGGCTGGCAGGCCGAGGCGTAGATATCGTCGAGCCAGAGCTGCTGACGCTTGCCGTCGTTCTGGTTGTAGCCAATGAAGAACTCGCCGTTGACGCGCTGGCCCTGGCTCACCTCCAGCTTCACGTCCTGGCCTGCAAGCTGGCTGAGAATGGCGGGATCGCTGATCGACCACTGGATAGTATGCCAGTTGCCGTCGTCGTAGTCGGCGAGCGGTAGCCAGAGAAAATAGACTGATTCGCTGCCAACGTAGAAGTCGAGATACAGGATCTCATTGGCCGTTGCGCTCTCCGTCACCAGGCCGATCTGAAAATCACCGGCGAGAAAGGTCGCATCGCTCGGCAGAGTAAAAATCTGATAAAAGCTATCGTAGTCGATGGCGTCGTCGAGCTTCGCGGTATCGCCAGCCTCGTTCTCTTCCATATACCACGAGTAGGGAAACGAGGTGTAAGTATCGGCGGCATAGTAAACCGTCTGGAAGTTTACCGGCCAATAGGGCTGCACGCCCGCAGCGGTAGACAGATCGACAAAGGGCAGGCTATTCGTATAGTCTTTGAGCAGCGGGAAACAGCGCTCACTCTGCTGCGTGCGCGCGATCGATGCGCCAACAGCGGGGACACTTTCGCCGTTAGGCTTCTCCTGTTGCACAGCGCTGCTAGGTATTGTAGGGGCAACAGTGCGAAGCATGTCGGCAACACCCTGCACAGCACTCGTTGGCTGATCAGCAACCTGTGCGCGCGCAATGGCCTGCTGAATACGTGTACGCGCTGTAGGCGTGGTAAAACTGGTATCACGTGGTGCCCCTGCCGCTCGCCAGGAATCGAGCAGAGGACGTGCATCAACACCCTTGCTGCGCGCGGCGGCCTTGCCATCTAACACTGTGGCTTGAGGTGACAGCTGAAGCGCCCGATCTTGTACTGCGGGCTTAGCCACCACCAGCCTGGGTGCAGGAGCGAGCAGCAGCAGAAAGAGAACGAGCAGGGCCGCCATCCAACGCGAGCGGGCTTTCGCGGCAACATCCGGAACTCCTTTACTGAACGGGAGGGCGATAGAAAGCACGGCACGAGGCATGCTATCGCCGAGAGCAACAATCTGTACTTTATTCGTCGTCCACATACTATAACGCAGCAGTCTGTGCAAAATCGGCTCTATAGATGAGAAAACTATAGCTATAGCTAACGATCTCTTAATACAGATGAGCTAGTTTTACTGTTGATAAGGGTAGCTTTATTCCTTTGCTCTTTTGTTCTTTAAAGGTACAATAAAAGTATGATCCAACGCCTTCTTCTTCTACTGAGCATAGGTGCCCTTAGCGCCTGCGCGCCCGCCATCGGCCAAACGCTACCGACAGCCACAGCGCTGCCCACGCTCGCGCGCCCAACGGCGCTGCCACTGCCTTCACCGACACCTGCGCCGAGCAGTACTGCAACGCCGGAGCCGACCGCAACCGCAACATCAGCCGTAACCGCGACGCCAGAACCCACCGCGACGGCGAGCGCAGTACCGACGCCAGACCCGGTGGCGGGTTTAACGATACCCGATCTGCGCGCGCGCAGCTACGGCAGCGGCGCGATCACGATCGGCGAGGTCTGGATCGAAGGGCCGAATTATACCACTTACCGTATTAGTTATCCCGCCGACAACCTACGGCTTACCGGCTTGCTGCACATACCGGATGGGCCGGGGCCATTCCCCGTGATCATCGCCAGCCGCGGCACGATCGCGCGCGAGCGTTACCAACCCGGTATGGACAGCCGCGCCTTTGCCGATTATATGGTGCGACGCGGCTACATGGTCGTTGCGCCTGACTTTCGTGGCTACGCAGGCGGCGACGACGGGCCGAACCCATTTTACACCGGCTTCTACGCCGACGCCTTCCATCTTGTGCCGCTCGCACAGCGCCTGCCGCAAGCGCGCGAGGGCAAAGTAGGCATGTGGGGCCACAGCCGTGGCGCGTCGGTGACAATCGCCGCGCTCACGGTACTCGACCAGATAGCGGCTGCGGTGGCCTATGCGCCGGCACCCGCCGACCTTGCCGAGGATTACGCGCGGCGCTATCGGAACAGCGGCGGCAACCCCGGCACAGCGACCTGGCCCTTCCCGCCGGAGCAAGATCCGGCGGCCTACGAGCGCATCTCGCCGATCAACTATTTTGACGCAGTGAGCGCGCCAGTGATGCTGCACCATGGCACCGCCGACACCACCGTCGACGCATCGGCCAGCATCGCTATCGCCGACGAACTGCGCGCCCAGGGCAAAGATGTGACCTTGCACCTATACGAGGGCGGGCCGCACACCCTCACGGGCGAACAAGAACGCCTCTACCTCGAACGCACGCTGGACTTCTTCGCCACGCATCTCGGCGCGCCCTGACGGCGCGGCGACGCCATGGGCATCGCCATTGGCATCGCCATTGTACGGGCGCAGCATGCTGCGCCCTACGCATCGCCACGCCCATCGCCATCGCCCCGCCGTCGCCCGCATTCTCCCTTTACCAATATTTTAATTCTTGCTTATGCTGGCTTGATAAATTCCTTCTATAATAAGAAGACCGCATATCGCTCGCTGAATGATCGACACCTCGAAGAGGAGGCTGCCGCATGGGTTATGAAGATTTGCATCGACGTTCGATCGCCGACCCGCAAGGTTTTTGGGCCGACTTGGCGCAGGAGTTGCACTGGTATCAGCCCTGGCATGCCGTGCTCGACGACACACGTTCGCCTTTCTACCGCTGGTTTGTCGGTGGGACAACAAACCTCTGCTACAACGCCGTCGATCGCCACGCTCTTGGCGGCAAACGTGGCCAGGCCGCGCTGATCTGGGAAAGCGCCGAGACCGGCCAGTCGCGGACGCTGACGTTTTTTGAGCTGTTCCGCGAAGTGAATCGCCTTGCCGGTGTGCTGAAAAATCTTGGCGTGCAAAAGGGCGACCGCGTCATCATCTACATGCCTATGGTGCCCGAGGCGATTTTCGCCATGCTCGCCTGCACCCGTCTCGGGGCCGTCCACTCTGTCGTCTTCGGCGGCTTCTCCATCACTTCGCTCGCCTCGCGTATCGACGATGCCCAGCCGGTTATGATTCTCACTGCCGACGCAAGCATGCGCAAAGGGCAACCCGTTCCACTGAAAGAGATCGTCGATAAGTCGCTTGATGCCGCCGAGAGCGATTGCGTGCGCGATGTGCTCGTGCTTAACCGTGGGCTTGTTGAGGTCGACATGCGACGCGGCCGCGACCTCGACTGGCCGAGCAACTCGAAAAGCGCGGCGAACGTTTTGTCGAACCTACGCCCGTTCTCAGCACCGATCCGTCCTACATCCTCTATACCTCCGGCACCACTGGCAAGCCCAAAGGCGTTGTCCGCGACACCGGCGGGTACATGGTTGCGCTGCACGCCTCGATGAGCCAGGTCTATAACGTTGGCGACGGCGATGTGTACTGGAGCACATCCGATATCGGCTGGGTGGTTGGCCATAGCTACATCGTTTACGGCCCGCTGCTCAAAGGCGTGCCGACGCTGGTGTTCGAGGGGCGGCCCGACCATCCCGACCCTGGCGTGTGGTGGCGCATCATCGAGAAGTACGGCGTGACCTGCTTGTTTACTGCGCCAACTGCGCTACGCGCGCTACGTAAATTCCCAGACCATTGGATGCATGACCGCGATCTCTCTTCGCTCAAGGCGCTTTTTGCCGCTGGCGAGCCGCTCGACGCGCCGACCTACGAGTGGGCGACGAGCACATTTAACGTGCCCGTCATCGATCATTACTGGCAAACCGAAAGCGGCTGGCCGATGCTCACCAATCCTATCGGCGTCGAGGTATTGCCGATCAAGGCCGGTTCGCCCGCAAAGGCTGCCTTCGGCCATCGCCTTGAAGTGGTGGATAACGACGGTAACCCGGTGCCGCAAGGCGAAAAAGGCTTTCTTGTCGACCACGGTCCGACGCCGCCCGGCATGTTGCTGACGCTCTGGGGCGACGATGAGCGTTATATCAAAAGTTACTGGAGCCATTTTAAAGATCGGCTGCTCTACCTCACCGGCGACTACGCTATCGAGGATGCTGAGGGCTATTTTTGGATGCTCGGGCGCGCCGACGAAGTGCTCAACGTCTCTGGCCATCGCCTGGGCACGCGCGAGATTGAAGAGGTTATCGCTGCGCACGAGGCCGTGGCTGAGAACGCGGTGATCGGTGTGCGCGACGAATTGAAGGGCGAGGGCGTGCTCGTCGTCGCTGTGCTCAAACAGCATATCGCGCCCGTAGAAGCCGATAGCATCGCGCGCGAGCTGCGCCAGTTGGTACGCGATCGCATCGGTGCTATCGCCACGCCCAACGCGATCCGCTTTGTCAGTATGCTGCCCAAGACACGTAGCGGCAAGGTGATGCGCCGTGTGATCCGCGCCGTCTACCAGGGCGAGGCGCTCGGTGATATGAGCACGATCGAGGACGATGCTACGGTCGATATGGTGCGTGAGGCAGTGGATTCCCTGAGCGGGGAGCTTTAAAGCATCATCCGTCACCCATCGCCCATTACGCCCGTGCTATAATTTTTTACACCGTGCCAACCAACAAGGAGGTTCCCCATGCTTGAGAGCGGCGAAGTAGCCTCGGCTCCCAGCAGCGAGCTGTACAAGCCAAGTGACGCGATGGTCGCGAACGCCAATGTCACGGCCTACATGAAGCAGAAGGGTTTCGCCAGCTACGAGGATCTCTACGCCTGGACGATCGCCCATCCAGAGGAGTTCTGGAGCGACATGGCCAACGAACTGGAGTGGTTCAGCCCCTGGGAAAAGGTGCTCGACGAGAGCGAGGCGCCCTTCTTTAAATGGTTCACTGGCGCGACCTGCAATATCGTTCACAATGCGATCGATCGCCACGTTCGCACCTGGCGTCGCAATAAGCTGGCACTGATCTGGGAGGGCGAAGATGGCAGCTCGCGCACCTATTCCTACCATACGCTCGATCTTGAGGTGCGTAAGATCGCCAATGTGCTCAAGAGTATGGGCGTGAAGCGCGGCGACATCGTGACGATCTACCTACCGCGCATCCCCGAGCTGATGCTGTGTATGCTGGCTTGCGCCAAGATCGGCGCGGCGCACTCGGTCGTCTATGGCGGCTTCTCCGAGCCGCGCTCGCCGACCGCCTCGACGATGCCAAGAGCAAGCTGCTGATCACTGCTGACGGCGGCTTTATGCGCGGCAAAATCATCGAACTGAAGAAGATCGCCGATGAGGCGATGTCGCGCACGCCGACGGTGCAGAATTGCCTTGTGGTGCGCCGCACCGGCCATCAGGTGAACATGGAGATCGGTCGCGATCTGTGGATGCACGACCTGCTCGGACTGCCGATCGCCATTGGCCCCTGCCCCACCGAGCCGGTCGATAGCGAGCAGGCGCTCTTTATTCTCTACACTTCGGGCACCACCGGCAAGCCTAAGGGTGTTTTGCACACCCACGGCGGCTACATGGTCGGCACGTATGCCACCTTAAAGCTGGTTTTCGACCTCAAAGAGGAAGACCGCTACTGGTGCGCCGCCGATCCGGGCTGGATCACCGGCCACAGCTACATCGTCTATAGCCCCTTGTTAAACGGGGCGACTTCGTTTATGTACGAGGGCGCGCCGAACTACCCCTACCCCGATCGCTGGTGGCAGCTGGTCGATCGCCATATCATTAGCGTGCTCTACACCGCACCGACAGCCATCCGCGGCCTGATGCGTTTCGGCGAAGCCTGGCCTTCGCGCCACAACCTCAGCAGCCTACGCCTGCTCGGCTCGGTTGGCGAGCCGATCAACCCCGAGGCCTGGAAATGGTTCTTTAGTGTGATCGGCAAAGAGAACTGCCCAATTATGGATACCTGGTGGCAGACCGAGACCGGCCACTTTATGATCACGCCCACACCGGTGGTGCCGCTTAAACCGGGCAGCGCCACACGGCCCTTTTTGGGCATTGAAGTCGACGTAGTACACGAAGATGGCTCATCCTGCGCGCCCAACGAGGACGGCCTGCTCGTGATCAAGCGACCCTGGCCGGGGCATGATGCGCACCATTTTGAACGATCCGCAGCGCT
>JAAUTF010000197.1 GCA_012031775.1 Candidatus Altimarinota bacterium
CGCCGCCTGCGGCCAGCTGGCGGGCAGCGCCGAGCGCACGCCGATTGTACTGGAGGCGAACCTATGATGCCTTTTTCTGCTACACCGAGCCAAAGGAGAGGTACAGCTGGGGCGCAGCATGCTGCGGCCTCACGCTGGCTGATGCTGATATGCGTGGTGCTGCTGGCAGCATGTGCGCAGCCGAGCCAGCCAGTGCCAACGGTGGAACCCGCTGCTGCTGAGCCGCCATCGGGCGGGACACTGGTTATGGCGCTGGCGCGCGCGACCCGAATACGCTCGATCCGGCGCTGGTGAGCGATACTGGCAGCGCGTTTCTGGTGCGCCAGCTCTTCAGCGGCCTGGTGCGGCTCGACGCCGAGCTAGCGGTACAGCCCGATCTGGCCGAAAGTTGGGCCGTGTCTGACGACCAGCGCACTTATACGTTTACACTGCGCCCCGATGCGCGTTTCGCCGACGGCACGCCGATCACGGCGGAGGACGTGCGCTACTCGCTGGAGCGCGCCACGGATCCGCAGCTGGCCGAGTTCTTGCCTGCGCAAACCTATTTGCGCGATATCGTCGGCGTGCCAGAGAAGTTGAGTGGCCAAGCCGATACCATCAGCGGCATTCAAGTGCTCGACGAGCAGCAGATCTCGATCACGATCGACGGAGCCAAGAGCTTCTTTCTGAGCAAACTGGCGCACCCGACAAGCTTCATCGTGGATCGGCGAGCTGCCGAGCGCGGCGGCAACTGGACGGACGCCCCGAACGGGAGTGGCCCATTTACAATCGATCGCTGGGATCACGACCAGCTGCTTGAGCTGCGGCGTAACGAAAATTTCTACCGCGAGCCAGCGTCGCTCGACGGCGTGCGTTTTCTGATCGGTGCAGCGGCGAACAACCCGCTTATTCTGTACGAACAGGGCGCGATCGACCTGACCGGTGTGCCTTCGTTTGCGCTGGCGCGTGTGCAGGACGAGAATAACGCACTTGCGCAGGAGCTGGTGAGCGTGCCGCAGCTTTCGCTCTCGTATATCGGCATGAATGTGACGATGCCGCCCTTCGACGACCCGAAAGTGCGACAGGCCTTCGCACTGTTGCTCGACCGCGAGCGGCTGGCGGAGGTGACGCTGAACGAAAGCGCAACGGCGGCGCGCGGTATTCTGCCGCCGGCATGCCGGGCTTTAACGACGGGTTAGCGGCTGTACAGCCCGATGTCGAAGCGGCCCGGCGTCTGCTCGACGAGTCCAGTTATGGCGGGGCGGCGAATTTGCCACCGATCGCGCCTACGGCGGTGGATGGGCCGTTACCTTACGCGATGTGGCGCAGGAAGCACTCGGCATCGACATCGAGGTGCGCGATTTTGAGGATTTTGGAGCCTATTTAAACGCGCTCGACCGCAACGAATTCGCGCTGTTTAGCCTGGCCTGGATCGCCGACTACCCCGACCCCGAAAATTTCCTCGATCTGCTTTTCCGCAGCGGCAGCGGCGAAAACCACATGCTCTACACCAGCCCCGAAGTCGACGCGCTGCTCGACCAAGCGGCGGTTAGCGGCGACGAGGCCGAGCGCTTTCAGCTCTACCAGCAGGCCGAGCAGCTGATCATCGCCGATGCACCGGTTATCCCGCTCTATCACGATGTCGAGCATACGCTGGTGAAGCCCTATGTGCAAGGGTTGACCATTACCCCAATGGGCATTATCGATCTGGCGTCAGTTGAACTGACGCCGTAAAAGAGGTTTTACGATGAACGTGGGTAGCAGCACTGCTACCAACAAACGCTCTTTTGAAGCAAAGCCATACACATCATGTCGAAGACACAGAACATCAAGGGGATGCGCGATCACCTGCCGGAGGCGATGCTGCTGCGCCAGTACATCACGCAGACGCTGACGACGGTATTCGAGCGTCACGGCTTCGAGCCGCTGCAGACGCCGGTGCTGGAGTATGCCGAGGTGCTAGAGGGCAAGCTGGGCGACGATGAGAAGCTGATTTATCGCTTTGAAGACCACGGCGGGCGCAATTGGCGCTACGTTATGACCAGACGGTACCACTGGCGCGAGTGGTGGCGCAGTACCAGGGCCAGCTGAGTATGCCGTGGCGGCGTTACGCGATCGGGCCGAGCTATCGCGGCGAACGCCCGGCGCGCGGGCGTTACCGCGAATTCTACCAGGCCGACGCCGACATTATCGGCTCAAGCTCGCCGCTGGCCGACGCCGAGATTATCGCGATTCTTTGTGAGGCGCTCGAAGCGCTGGGCTTCCCCGATTTTGTCACGCTGATCAACCACCGCCAGGTGATCGGCGGGATTGCGCGTGCCAGCGGGCTTGATGAAGCGGCGGCGGGCGGCGTGTATCGCGCGATCGACAAGTTCGACAAGATCGGCGCTGATGGCGTGCGCGAGGAATTGCTCAAGAGCGGGGTGAGTGAGGCTGCTGCCGCGCAGATTCTGGCACTGGTGCAGATCGAGGGCAGCTCAGAGGACGTGTTGGCCGAGCTTGGCCAGCAATTGGCCAACGACGAGCGCGCGACAAACGCCGTGACCAACTTGAGCGCGGTGCTGGGCGGCTTGGCCGCAATGGGCGTTGCACCGCAGCGCTATAAAGTCGCGCCACGGCTGGCGCGCGGCCTCTCGTACTACACCGGGGTGGTCTTCGAGGCGATCACGCCGCATTGGCCGGAGGGATCGCTGCTGGGTGGCGGGCGCTACGACGAACTAATCGGCCTGTTTGCGCGCCAGCCGGTGCCGACGGTGGGTTTGGCTTTTGGCATCGACCGGCTGCACGACGTAATGGAGGAGCTGCATCTTGGGCCGCGCACAACGACTAAAGCGCAGGCCTTTGTGACGATCTTCGGCCCCGAGCAGGCAACGGCGAGCCTGGCGCTGGCCGCCGATCTGCGCGCCGCCGGCGTGAATACGATTGTCAGCCTAGAGGCGGGGGGGCTCGGCAAGCAGTTCAAAGAGGCCGACCGCAAGGGCGCACCCTATGCATTGGTCATCGGCCCCGACGAACTGGCGCAGGGACTAGTCGTGCTCAAAGATTTGCGTAGCGGCGAGCAGCGCAGCGTAGCGCGGGCGGACGTCGTCGAAGCACTGGTGTAGTCACCGGCAAGGCCGGACGGGTCTGACAGATCGGGGCGTCTACGAGGGCCTTCTTGGAACCGTGGCGTGCTAGCGTGTACGAGTATTGTGCAGAGCTCCGTCCGGTCGAAAGGTTTTTCAGGTCGCAGGTGAGCCCTTCTCAAACGCAAAGGTGCCATCTCCCCGTGGTGTAAAGGGGCGCACCTCCACGACCGCGTCGGGGTTGAGCGGCCCGTAAATGTGGGGGGAAGAGCTGGCCCGCCTCGCTCTCTTCGTACTTCAACTCGGCGTTCAGCCGCTCCTCATCGATCGCGAGCAAGATCAGATCGTGGCGACCAGCGTAGAAGCGGTTTGCGGTGGCCGCTATCTGTTGTGCTGTGGACGCGTGAATGAAGCCCTCGGTGGCGAGCGAATCGGCGCGGTAGCTACCGTCCTCTTGCGCCTGTCGCCAATCTTGCGGCGTGGTAATGTGATAGATCATTGCCATACGGCGCGATAATCCTTTACATATTGCTCGACAGTGATCGGCGCACGGCCCAGCAAGCGCTCGCAGTCGTCGCTGACGAAGGCGGCGAGGCCGAGGCGTGCGGTAGTGTAGATGCCGATCATCACCATAATAAAATCGAAGGCGTGGCCATAGCTGCGCATACGCGCGGTAAAAGCCGGCAGCGCGGGGTTGGGGTAGGTAATAGGGCGAGCGAGCACGCGGGTAAAAATCTCGGCGACCTCGCCATAAGTCAGCGCGACGCTGCCAGTCAATGGGTAGGCCTGGCCGACGTGGCCATCTTCAGTGAGCGTGCGCGCGGCGACAGCAGCGATGTCGCGCACGTCGATAAAGCTGGTGCGCCCGTTGCCCGCTGGCACGTAGATCTCATTATGGTCTTTGATATCGAGGCGATGGGTAGTATCGAGATTCTGCATAAAAAAGCTGGGCCGCAGCAAGGTTGTGGGCAGCTCAAGCTTTGCGAGGGCCTCCTCGACACGAGCGTGGGGAACGACCTTATTCTTCTCGGCACCGAGTAGCGAGAGAAAGACGACCTGGCGCACGCCGTGGTCTTTGAGCGCCGTCAGGAAGGGCAGCATATCGCGGCGGATGTTGGAAAGCGCGGGCGGGCGCATCAGAAAGACCTGCTCGACGCCGTCGAGCGCGGGGCCGAAGGTATCGGGAACAACAAAATCGAAGGGGACAAGCTCGACGTTCGCCGGAACACGCTCAGCCTCCTTCGCTGGTGCGCGCACGGCGGCGCGCACTGTTGCACCGGCCCCGAGCAAGAAGGGTATAAGCGCTGCACCGACATTGCCGGTCGCGCCGGTGACAAGAATTGGTGCCATAGAAAGACTCCTCATTCAGGACTCAGCACGCGGGCTGCTAACCATGATACCATAGTGCGCGGCGCACTATGGATGGGGAGCCTTGGACGTCATGTTTTGTTATGACGATGCGACAGAAGCCTGAGCGCAAGCCAACTGAGCACGACAGATACAAGAGCGGCAAGGCTCAAGGCCACCACATTAAATGGCGCTTCAGCCAGTGTTAGCTCGACGGTCGGATCGATACCGTAGCGCCCAGTTCGATCGCCAAAAAGCGTCAGGCCGCCACGATTGGTGGCGTCGGGTAGAACCTCTAGGCGTAACACGAGCTGGCCCGTCGCCGCATATGCGCCTCTATAACAGGCAGTAGCTGTGCCGGAACCTCGACGTCGATCAGCTCGCCGTGCTGCCCGGCACCGAGCCGGTTGATCATCGAGAGCGCGCCGCGCGCGTTGGCATGAAGATCGGGTAGGGTCTGAGTGGCGATCTCCACGCCGTTCAGAGCAATCGTGAGATCGCTGGGCTGAGCCCGCCCCACAGTCGACTGCGTGACCAGCGCTGGGCGTGCCGCTGCTTCCAGCTGCACACGTAACCCCTGGAGTGCGCCGTGCAGATCGGTCGGCAAGCTCAACGGGATCTCAACAAAGCCGTGGTCGCGACCCCAGAGCGTCTCGTAAGTCCCATCTACCCGCCCACCGGCCTCGTAGCCCGCCACATTCCAGAACGAACCAGCGATAGCCGCCGGGTCGGCGCGCAGCACAAGCTGGCGTCCATTCGCGCCGGCCTCGACGCGCGGCGGTGGTGTGTCGAATAGTTCAAGATCGAGGCCTGTTTGTGCCCGCAGCGCGCCATCATGATCGTAGAGCGCCACCTGCAGTTGCACCGGCCCGCGCATTGTGGGGAGCTGGAAAGTGAGCGGCGGCAGCGTCGTCACCGTAAAGGCCGTCGCCGAGACAGGTATTGTTCCGCTGAGCAAAGGGGGCTCGGCAACAGGTCGCACCGCCACCAACTGCCAATGCAGCGTGCCGCTCATAAAGGGTCTTTGGCATAGGCGCTGATGAAAGGTATTACGGTAATCTCGGCACCAGGGCGCAGCGTCGCCGTCTCACGATAGTCCAGGCCGACGAAATCGGCGCTATTCACTGTGGCGATATCGTAGCCAAAATCTTTCGGTGTACGGTCGTAGTGCGCATAGCCTGCATATTCGTGCTCGATATCATACAACTCGGTGTAGGTATAGCCGACAATCTGGGGGTGACGGCGCAGCTCGCTTGTCTGCCAGCGCAGATCCCAGGAGCGGTCTTCGCGCCAGCCGCCACCATATTCCGTCATCATCAGCGGCTCGCCACCATAACGATAGCTATTGGCGAAGAAGCGGTGCCCCAGTACCACAAGATCGTCGGGCGCGGTAGCCAGCAGTGTGACCGCGCCACGCCACTCGACCGGATCGTTTGTATAGTAGTGCGAGTCGGCAATGTCGGTCTTGACGTGCGACCAGCCGGAGTTATCGACGACAAGCCGTGTCGGGTCGCGCTGCTTGATGTGATCGTAGAGATATGCTACCCAGGCTTGCATCTCGTCGTTGGTACCGAGGCGGAACTCGAGCCCCCAGGACTCGTTATAGGGCGACCAGACGATGATCGAAGGATGATTGTAGTCGCGCGCAATCATCCCGTCGAGGTCGCGCAGCAACCGTTCGCGCGCCAGTGACGTAAAGCGGGTGGGGTTCGGTGTGTCGTACCAGAGCAGGATGCCGAGCCGATCGGCCCAATAGGCATAACGTGGGTCTTCAATCTTCAGGTGCTTGCGCAAGCCGTTGAGGCCCAGAGACTTGGCATAGGCGATGTCGGCACGAATAGCATCATCGCTCGGCGCGGTGGAGAGGCCGTCGGGCCAGTAGCCCTGGTCGAGCGCTGACATCAGATAGATCGGGCGGTTGTTCAACCAGACTTTGCCATCGCGTACTTCGATCTTGCGCATACCGAAACTAGTGCGAACCATGTCGAGAGCTTCGTCGGGGCCACGCAGGCGCAGTGTGGCGGTATAGAGCTGCGGCGTGTCGATATCCCAGAGTTGTGGCTGCGGAATGGGCAGGGTTAGTGTGCTGCTGGTGACCGCGCCCATCTTCAGATCGAGCACGGCCTGGGCCGTTATCAGCGCACCAACCGGCGACTCCAGCATCAGGTCGAGCGCCGCGACCCCGTCTACTCCCGCCATCACGCGCAGCGCCAGAGTGGCTTGTTGCCGGTCGATATCGGGGGTGATCTCGGCGCTCAAGAGATATGTCGCGGGACGCGCCTCGATCCAGACCGTCTGCCAGATGCCGCTCGACGGCGTGAAGGCGACATCGTCCCAGGGGTCGGGCGGCACGTTGCGCTGCTTGCCATGCGGAATTTCGTCTTGCGGCACCGGGTCGTCCACGCGCACGACGAGTGTATTCTCGCCACCCCTAAGCGCATCCGTCACATCAAAGGCGAAGGGTGTGTAGCCGCCTTCGTGCTCGCCGAGCAGCTGGTCATTCACCCAGACACGGGCGCTGTAGTCGACTGCGCCGAAGTTCAGGAAGATGCGCTGGCCCTGCCAATTACTCGGCACGACAAAGTTGCGACGATACCAGACCACACCACGATACGCGGTATCGGCGATGCCAGAGCGCTCGCTTTGCCAGGGGAAGGGCACGCTAATAGTCTGCTCGAAATCGGCGGCTTGGGCGCGAAACCAGCGCTCGGCCATGCCTGTGTGGTCTGGATCGCGGCGAAAGCCCCATGCGCCGTTGAGGTTCTGCCATTCTGGCCGCTCGAACGAAGGGCGCGGGTGCTCCGGGCGCGGAATCGATACTTCTGCGGCGTGCGGCGCGTCGAATGGGTGCTGTTTGGGTAGGAGCATTCATAGCGAGTGCGGGCACCTGGCGCGCCGGTGCGACCGCGCCAGATGCACCAATAAAGAGCAGTAAAGCCGCGAGCCATCGTCTCATGGTAGGCCATTTCCAATTGCAGATGTGGGGCGGCAATTACCGCAGGCGTGGTTCTGATACGCCATGCGGCGGTACAGGATGGAGAAAATAGGGTTACTGGGCCGGCGTGATCTGCCATTTCTGGCAGTCGTTGTCGAAGGGCTGGTAGAGCTGAACCGTGGCGAAATTTGCCGCGTTGCAGCCGTCGACATCGAGCCGATAGCTGCCGTTGCCCGCGCGCGAGGTGATCGTATAGCTGCCATTGCTGAGCGCGCCGGTGCTGCCGGAAGTCGCGCCGGTAGCAAAAAAGGCCTTGCAAACGCTGCCGTCGTAGTCGGTGGCGAGTTGCAGGATGGAAGTATTGTTGGAGGTGGGCAGCAGAGCGGAGCTATAGTTGGGGCAGAAGTTATCGTAGGGATTGGGCACAGTAACCGGGGATGGAATAACACGCCAGCTCCCGTTGCCATTCTGCGTGTTCACAAAAAGCGCGCGCCCATTCTCAGCATTCACCGAGCCATCGGCGTTGACAAGGATCTGGCCAATGAGATAGATCGTGCCGTTGCTGCCTACCGCAATATTCGGCGCGTGGCGAAAATAGCGGCCGTCGCTGCTGTCGGGGCGAAAACCGAGCGCGCTGACTGACCCCCAGTTCCAGCCGTCGCCCGAGGTACGAAAATGCACAACGCAGCGGTACTGTCCACCGGGCGTGCAGATCTCGAAGGTCATGAAGTAGCTGCCATTGGCGAGCTTGCGCACCACAGGCATGCCCGGACGATCAGACTGCAAGCTGCTGGCCACAGTATCGGTGCGATCCTGCCAGTTAATGCCATCGTAGGAGCGTGCGCGCGCCAGCTTCTGGCTGTAGCGGCTGTCAGTTTCATCAGCATAATGGCAGACGAGCGCGCCATCGCTGGCGATCGAGAATTCGGGCTCCCAGAGCCCGCCGGTGCTTGTGGCAGCGGCACAGCTCGACAAATAGCTCCACTGGCGGCCCTGATCGGTGCTCTGCCAGATACGCAGCGCCATGCGTCGGTTCGGTCCTCCTGCCCCACAGAGGCTGCCCAGAGCAGCGTACCGGCGGCGAGGCTTCCCACCTGCTGCGGCAACTCGAAGAGAGTAGCGCAGCAAAGCCCCTGATTTATTCGTAGCCTCGGGATCGTTGACGCTGCCAATCTGTTGGAAGCTCGCGCCGCCATCGAGGCTCTCGAAAATCAGGCCAACGCCATTGCCACCGGCGAAGCTGACCACGCTGGCGATAATCCGGCCGTTTGCGGCACCATTGTGGGCCAGGCGCAGCAACCGTGGGTAGAGTCCAACAGCGTTGAGCAGCAGCTGGCCGCTTGCGGCACTAGTAGGCAGCGGGCGGGCGATGAGCAACAAGGTGATGATCAGCAGCACGAGGCCGCTACGACGTGGGATGGGCATGGCGATTCCTCCTTGAATCAGCGACTAAACAGCCCAGCGTTGGCTTACAGTTCCGTGGCAGGTTATAGCACAGGCGAATGAAAGGATATTGGTTGTTGTGGTGTGGCGGCGACGCCGCCACCATACCACAACAACCCGAAACGAAGCACCCGAATTCGGTATTACTCGTTATAAAAGACCCAACGGCGCGACATTCTAAATTGCAGCCAAGTAATCAACAAAATCACGACGGCCAGCACCCAGGCCAGCGCGGCGGCATAGCCCATTCGATAGTAGCTAAAAGCCTGCTGCCAGAGATAATAGATCACCGTTGTCGTGGCCCAGTGAGGCCCACCGCCCACCGCGCCCGGGCCGTTGCCGCGCGTCAGGAGATGAATCTGGGCGAAGGCCTGGAAGGAGCCGATAACACTAGTAATAGTGATAAAAAACGTCGTCGGCGTAATCATGGGCCAGGTGACGTGACGGAAGCGCTGCCAACGGCCCGGCACGTCGAGGGTTGCAGCTTCGTAGAGATGCACGGGCACCGCCTGAAGCGCGGCCAGATAGAGGATCATGTTCAGGCCGAGGCCGCCCCAGATGCCCCATCAGGAGTGACGGGTCCCA